>NZ_JBANBK010000021.1:0-109326 GCF_053572325.1 Bradyrhizobium sp. UFLA05-112
GACACAGCCGCTCGGCCGCATCGCCGCTGACGCCAATACATCGGATTACTGCCGCCCTTTTTCAACGGAATCGGCCCTTTGCGACATGTTGCGCGGCCGCACGAACTTGGTCGCTAACCGCGCGAAAGCGGACGTAGCCTTCGTTGGTTTCACCGACGGTTATGAGTACACGGCCTGGTAGGCTTTATTTGCGGAGCACGATCTCCGCGCAAACGTGTTCCGCGTTTGTCGCGAGGGAAGACTGCTGAACACTTGTCCGGATCGTGCCTTACGAGCCGTATTTCTGATACATCGTGTTGGTGAAGAGACCGGCCGGGTCGTACTTGCGCTTGGCGGCGAAGAAGTCGTCGATCTGCGGGTAGGATTTCTCGAGCTGGTCGCGTGAATAATAGAGCTGGTACGGCAGGAAGAAGCGCCCCTGGTTGGCGATGGTGAGGTCGATCAGCTCTTCCGTCACCTTCTTCATGCGGCGGTTGCCCTCATCGTCCGTCGGCTGGTTGATGTAGAGCACCAATGAGAACGCCGGCTCCGGCGAATAGGTGAGGAAGTTCTCCTCCTTGTGCACCACGCGGACGGAGGCGTTCAGGAGATTGGTCTTGTTGTCGAGCATGATCCTGCGCATGCCGTCGACAAAGGCGACGAAGTTTTTGCGCGGGATGAAGTATTCGTGGAGGATGTCGGTCTCGTCCTGCAAGGCATTGCGCAGGTACGGCACGGAGTCGTGCATGGGATTGTTGCGGCTGACGAGACAGGCTTCGCCCGAGGCGATCGCCTTGGCGCGGGTGACCGTGCAGGTCTCCATCCGGTGCTCGATGTGCTTCTCCGAGAGCCATTTCAGCTCCTGGAAGAACGGCCCCTGCTTGGAGAGGTTGATCGTGAGCCGCCTGAGCTTCGTGCTGGTGACCTCGCCGAGCTCCTCGATCGCGAAATCGCTGCCGTCGACCTTGGTGTAGGTGTAGAGCAGCATCTCCTGCAAGAAGCTGCTCGGCGCGGTCGAGAGGTGGCCGTACATCAGGCCGACATTGGTGTCCTTCTCGATCTCGCCCGCGAACAGCGCCGGGAAGGCCTTGTAGTCGAGCACGCGCCGTCCGGTCTGGTAGACCGTGTTGTCGGCGATATCGAGCTCGGCCTCGACGATGACGCCGAACAGGCCATAACCGCCGACGACGAGGTTGAACAGCTCCTGGTTCTCGGTCGGCGAGACGCTTTGGATCGAGCCGTCGGCCAGCATCACCTTCATCGTCTTGATCGAGCGGGCCAGCGCGCCGGCTTGATGGTCCATGCCGTGGGCATTGACCGAGATCGAACCGCCGACACTGAAGATGTCGGTCGACTGCATCGCGCGCACCGCAAAGCGCGGATGCAGCGCGATCTGGATGTCATGCCATGTCGCGCCCGGCTGCACGGTGACGCTGCGCGCCGCTTCGTTGAGCGTGATGCGGTTGAAATTGCGCATGTCCAGCACGATGCCTCCCCTGCGAAAGGCCTGGCCGCCCATGGAGTGGCGCACGCCAGCCGTCGTCACCGGCAGCTTGTTTTCGCGCGCGAAGGCGAGAGTTTTTGTAATATCATCGACGGTATGCACCTCAACCATGCCGTAGATTTCGGTGCGGTTGAGGCAGCTCGCATCATTGAGGCTGCCGCCGAGCTGGGACCACTTCACGCCCTGAAGCGGCGCGATCGCCCTCACCTTTTCAAGGTCGATCCTGCCTCGCTCGCCGATGTCATCCGCGGCACGGCAGTCCTTTGGACCGGCTGGATCGGCCGCCAGCGCCTGAATCTTGCGGAAGCCATAGACACCGAACAGCGCGACGAGGACAGCGGCGGCCGAGACGCCCGCTTTGAATTTGCCAAAGGATTTTTGCATAAAGTGATTCCGGTGGGAGACAGATGATCCGGGAGCGCGGATCATTAGTCAAACCGCTGGCCACCTGGTTCAAGCCGTTATCGGGACGTGACCATGAAAAGCTGCCGCGTTCATCTGACGGGAGCGTCAGGCTCCGGCGTGACGACGCTCGGCCGGGCGCTTGCCGATCGGCTTGCGCTTCCGCATCATGACAGCGACGATTATTTCTGGCTGCCGACGGCACCGCCCTACCAGACGCTTCGCCCCATGCCCGAGCGCCTGCGTCTCATGCGCGAAATGTTCCTGCCACGTCTTGATTGGGTGCTGAGCGGATCCGTCACCGGTTGGGGCGACGCGCTCATCCCGTTCTTTGATCTCGTCGTGTTCGTGATCACGCCGCGCGAGGTGCGGCTGACGCGCCTGCGCGCCCGCGAGGCCGCGCATTTCGGCGCTGATGCGGTGGCGCCCGATGGCTGGCGCCACGAGGAAACCGAAGCCTTTATCGAATGGGCCGCGCACTACGAGACGGGCGAGCGTGAAGGCCGCAGTCTCGCGAAGCATGAAGCGTGGCTTGCGGGCTTGCCCTGCCCGGTCTTGCGCGTCGATGGCGCGCGGCCGATTGCAGAACTCGTCGAGCAGCTATGCAGCGACGCGCGGCGATCGCCGGGCTGATGTGATATCGTCACCGACGTTCTCGGAACAACGAAGCAAGGAGACAACCATGCTCACCCGACGAAGCGTTGTGCTCGCCTCCCTGGCTGCCGGAGTCACCATGACCAGCAAAGCCCATGCCCGGGCGTCGCAGCCGTCGACATCAGTCAATTTCGACGTCCCGGCCCATGCCTGCGACTGCCACACCCACATCCACGGCGATCCCGCGAAATTTCCCTTCTTCGCGGGTCGCGTCTATACGCCGGAGCCGGCGTCGCCAGAGGAGATGGCGGCGCTGCACAAGGCGCTGCATATCGAGCGCGTGGTGATCGTGACGCCGAGCGTCTACGGCACCGACAACTCGTCCACCCTGTTCGGCATGAAGGCCCGCGGCGCGACCGCACGGGGGGTGGCCGTGATCGACGACAAGACGACGGAAGCCCAGCTCGATGCGATGGGAGAGGACGGCTTCCGCGGCATCCGCATTAATCTGGCAACCGGCGGCATCAGCGATCCCAATGTCGGGCGCGCACGCTTCACGGCCGCCGTCGAACGCATGAAGTCGCGCGGCTGGCATGTCCAGCTCTACACCACACTGCCGATGATCTCCGCGATCAAGGACCTCGTGTCGGCTGCGCCCGTGCCGGCGGTGTTCGATCATTTCGGCGGCCTGGAGGCATCGCTAGGGCTGGAGCAGCCCGGATTTTCCGACCTCCTCGAACTCGTGAAATCCGGCAAGGCCTATGTGAAAATCTCCGGCGCCTATCGCTCGTCGAAGCTCACGCCGGATTACCAGGACATGGTGCCGTTCGCCCGCGCACTGATCGCGGCCAATGCCGATCGCATCGTGTGGGGCACCGACTGGCCGCATCCGGACTCCAGCCATGTGGAGGGACGAAAGGCCACCGACATCGCGCCGCTCTATCAGATCGACGATGGCCGCCTGCTGAACCAGCTGCCGGTCTGGGTGCCGGATGCAGGCATCCGCAGGAAGATCCTGGTCGACAATCCGGCGCAGCTTTACCGGTTCTGACAGGCGTCGGACACGCTGGCGTGCTCGTTCAGCCAGCGCGCTGACTTGCGAAGACCGCCGAACGGGAACAAATGGAAGCCGCTGACCGGCGACGTCACGGCCTTCGGTGCTGTCTCGAGCCCACGCACGACCTCGTCCGGCCCGGTCTCGGTGAGCAGCCGGCCGTGGCGGCCGATCTGGTTGCGAACCGCACGGATCGAATTGCCGACACCGCAACGGAGCGCAAATTTCATCAGCGTGCCGGGGCTCGCGGGACCTGCGAGGCCGATCACCACGGGAAGATCGATGGCCGCGATGCGAAGCTCGCCCAGCCAATTCAGGATCGGCGCGGCCTCGAAGCAGAATTGCGTGACGATATCGAGCGCGATCTGCCGCTCCCTGCCCCACTCGCGCCACGCCGCAAGCGATCTCGTCGTCTGCGCCGTGTCGAGGTAAGGATGTCCTTCGGGGTGGCCCGCGACGCTGACGCGCGAGAAGCCGTGCGTCTCTATCAGGCCGCTTGCGGCGACATCACGGCTCGACCTGAACGGCCCTTTGGCGGTGGCGAGATCGCCGGCGATCAGGAGGATGCGGTGGACATCCGTCTCGCCGCGCAGCCGGCGGAAGAAATCGTCCAGCGCTTCGCGCGAGGCGATCTCGCGCGCGGCGATGTGCGGCACCGGGTTGAATCCGGCGCGGCGCAGCCTGGCTGCGGTCTCGACATTGTGCTGGTAGTGGTCCCCCGGCAGGAAGGTGATGCTGACATCGATGCCCGGCGCAAATTGCTGGCGCAGCTCGTCGAGTTGGTGTCCGCGCGAGGAGATTTCCACCGACGCCTTCGGCAGCAGCACGGCGAGATCGCCGGATAGGGACTGTTCGAGCTGTTCAAGCGTCATCGTCATCGCGTGCTCCGATCGTTCACGCAGGCGCCCGACGGCGCGAGATCACATAGGTCTCGTCGTTGAACCAGAGTCCGCCATGTTTTCTCACCACGCGATCGGTGGCCTCGAGATAGCGGCCGTCGCGCACGACCTCGGACAGCCTGTCGTCCTCGATCTGCGCGACATAGATCGCCGCGTTCCAGGCCGCGAACAGTGTCGAGGTCCCGATCGGGCCCGAGACTTCATCCGGCAGCGTGTGCATGCGGTAGCGGAAGATCGCGCGCGCATCCGACGAAGCATTGAAATTGAAGTGCCGCGCCGCCGAGCCGAGTTCGTGCTTGACCTGGCGCAGGATCGCGTAACGATCCGTGTCAAAGGGATCATCGCCGGGCCAGACCTGGTCGATGATCTCCATCCCGGGATCGCGGCCGTGGGAATGGATGCCGATCAGACGGCCGCCGGGACGTAATGACCGCACCAGCGGCGTTACGACCTTCGAGGCCTTGAACGCGACGCTGGCGCGGGCACGATAGGGCTGCGAGGCGATGACGAGATCGTAGTCCGCCATCACGCGGCCGGGACGCGGCATGATCGGATCGAGCAGGAAGGAATGATCCTCGCGCCTGAGCGTCAGAATCACCGGACGCACATAGACAGGATTGCCGGTCTTCGGGCTGATCCCGGCGCGCCAGTTCTCGGCGAGGAAGGGCTCGAGCTCGCTGATCTGCTCGGCAAAGCCGTGCGCGGTGTTGCCTTGGAGCGCGGCGTCCTTCCAGAGCAAGCCTTGCGCCGCGGTCGCCGAGCGCGGCGTCAGCCAGGGCGCTTCACCGTAATAAAGGTTGGTCACGACAAGCACGGTCGCTGGATGCTCGAACAGGCGGTCGGCCATCTTCTCCAGCATCATGCGAACGTCTTCGTAGGAGATCTCCTTGGCCACGACATAGAGCGGCATCGCCGGAAAGCGCGCATGCAGCGCGCGCATCACCCGCGACAGCACGGTGCCATCGCCGGAACCGGCGTCGAACAGCCTGAGCGCCGGCGGTGCCGGCTGGAGATTGGAGATTTCCAGCGAGATCCGGTTGGCGACCTCCGTCTTCTCGCTACAGGTGGAGACGAACAGCAGATATTTCTGCCTATTGTCGAAGAAGCGGAAGCCGGGCGGCGCGACCTCGAGCACGGGAGCCACGCCATTGGTCGCCTTCACCGCGACGGTCGCGGCGCTGCCCGACCGTTCCGGCCGGTGCTCGCTGAGATAGGCGCGCACCTTGTCGAGCGTGCCGGTCGTGATCCTGGCGCCGTCGCGCAGGCGCGACACCAGCTTGCCGTCGTTGACGACGAGCCTGCCGAAGGTCGATTCCGCCGTTCTGGTCGCGCGGCAGTAATCCCGGATCTCGCCCAGGATCTGCTCCGCCGTGGCGGCTCCCCTGCCCGCGTGTTCCTCCATCCGCATGGCTCGTCTCTCCCGCGGTTGCCCTTGCCTCTAATCAAGGAACGCCGGGCGATTTCGTCAACCACAAACCGAGTGGGCAGGATTTGTGGGCACATGCCCACAGGGATCAGCGGGCGCGACGCGAGAAGAACGAGATCAGGACCGGAAGCGTCACCAGGATCACCACCGGCGCCAGCATCATGCCGGTGACGACGACGACCGCGAGCGGCTTTTGCACCTGCGAGCCGATGCCCTCGGATAGCGCGGCCGGCAGCAGCCCGACGCCGGCGACCACGCAGGTCATCAGCACCGGGCGGAGCTGCAACTCGCCGGTGCGCACCACCGCCGTCATGCGGTCAAGGCCTTCCTCGATGAGCTGGTTGAACTGCGAGATGATGATGATGCCATCCATCACGGCGATGCCGAATAGCGCGATGAAGCCGATCGCCGCCGAGACGCTGAACGCCGTGCCGGAGATCAAGAGACCCAGCACGCCGCCGAAGATCGCCATCGGGATCACGCTCATGGCGAGCAGCGTGTCGGTCATCGAGCCGAAATTGAACCAGAGCAGGATGCCGATCAGCGCCAGCGAAATCGGCACCACGATCGACAGCCGCCGGATCGCATCCTGGAGGTTGCCGTACTCGCCGACCCACTCCATGTGCGAGCCCGGCGGCAACTGCACCTGCTCGGCGATCTTCTGCTGCGCCTCGCGGATCGCGCTGCCGAGGTCGCGCTCGCGCACCGAGAACTTGATCGGCAAATAGCGCTCCTGCTGCTCGCGATAGATATAGGCCGCGCCCGAGACGAGGCTGATCGTGGCGACCTCGCTCAGGGGAATCTGCGTGACAGTGCCGTTCGGTCCGGGCGCGCCGATGCGCAGATTCTGGATCGCCTCGGCGCTTTTGCGGTATTCCGGCGCCAGGCGAACGATGATCGGAAAATGGCGGTCCGAGCCCGGCTCGTACAGGTCGCCCGCAGTGTCGCCGCCGATCGCGACCTTGATGGTGGCATTGATGTCGCCGGGCGCCAAGCCGTAACGCGCGGCCTTGGCGCGATCGATATCGATCTGGATCGTCGGCTGTCCGAGCGAGGTGAACACCGCAAGGTCGGTGACGCCCTGCACCGTCGACAGCACCGACTTGATCTTGTTGGCAGTGTCAGTCAGCGCCTTGAGGTCGCTACCGAATAGCTTGATCGAGTTCTCGCCCTTCACGCCCGAGACGGCTTCGGAGACGTTGTCCTGGAGATATTGCGAGAAGTTGAACTCGACGCCCGGGAAGTGGTCGTCGAGCTGCTTGAGGAGCTGCGCGGTCAGCTCTTCCTTGTCGTGAGTGCCCGGCCACTCGCTCGCGGGCTTGAGCGGTGCGAAGAACTCGGCGTTGAAGAAGCCGGCCGCGTCGGTGCCGTCGTCGGGACGGCCGTGCTGCGACACCACGGACTCGACCTCCGGACGGGCGCGGATCAGCTTGCGCATCTCGTTGACGTAGGTATTGCCCTCCTGGAGCGAGATGGTCGGCGGCAGCGTCGCGCGGATCCAGAGATTGCCCTCTTCCAGCTTAGGCAGGAATTCGAGACCGAGCAGCCGCCCGAGCGCGAGCGTCATGACGACGAGGCCGATGGCGCCGCCCAGCACGATATTGCGGTTGCTGACCGCCCAATGCAGCACCGGCGTGTAGATCCGGTGCAGGAGCAGCATGACTCTGGTCTCGGTTTCCTCGACATGCGCGGGAAGGATGATCGCGGAGAGCGCGGGAGTAACGGTAAAGGTCGCAAGCAGGCCGCCGGCGAGCGCATAGGCATAGGTGCGCGCCATCGGGCCGAAAATGTTGCCCTCGACGCCGGAGAGCGTGAACAGCGGCAGGAAGGCCGCGATGATGATCGCGGCGGCAAAGAAGATCGAGCGCGACACGTCGGCGGCGGCCGACAGGATGGCATGGCTCTTCATGCCAAACAGCGTCTCGGGCGAGGCATGTTCGAGTTCGGAAAGCGGCGTGGTCTGGGTCAGGCGGCGGAAGATCGCCTCCACCATGATGACGGTCGCGTCCACGATCAGGCCGAAATCGATCGCGCCGACCGATAGCAGGTTGGCCGACTCTCCGCGCAGCACCAGAATGATCACGGCGAAGAACAGCGCGAACGGAATGGTGGCGCCGACGATCAATGCGCTGCGCAAATCCCCCAGGAAGATCCACTGCAACAGCACGATCAGCAAAATGCCGACCACCATGTTGTGCAGCACGGTGTGAGTGGTGAGGTCGATCAGGTCCTTGCGGTCGTAGATGCGCTCGATGCGCACCCCGGGCGGCAGGATGGTTGAATTGTTGATCTGGGCAACGAGCTGCTCGACGCGCTTGATGGTCGGCGTGCTCTGCTCGCCGCGGCGCATCAGCACGATGCCCTGCACGATGTCGTCGCTATCGTCGAGGCCGGCGATGCCGAGCCGCGGCTTCTCGCCGACGGTGACGGTCGCGACGTCCTTGACCAGCACCGGGTTGCCACCGGTCTGCGCCACCATGGTGTTGGCGAGGTCATCGATCGAGCGGATCAGGCCGACGCCGCGCACCACGGCGGATTGCGAGCCTATGTTGACGGTGTTGCCGCCGACATTGACGTTGGAATTGCTCACTGCCTGGAGCAGCTGCGGCAGCGTCAGGCCATTGGCCATCAGCTTGTTGAAGTCGACCTGGAGCTCGTAGGTCTTGGTCTTGCCACCCCACCCGGTGACGTCGATCACGCCGGGCACGGCGCGGAAGCGGCGCTGGAGGATCCAGTCCTGGATCGTCTTCAGGTCGAGCACGCTGTAGTTCGGCGGGCCGACCAGGCGGTAGCGGAAGATTTCGCCGATCGGGCTCAGCGGCGAGATCTGCGGCTGCACGTTGCCGGGGAGCGGCGCGAGCTGCGCCAGGCGGTTCAAGACCTGCTGGAGCGCCTCGTCATAGGTGTAGGCAAAGGAAAACTGGAGTTTGACGTCGGACAGTCCGTAGAGCGAGATGGTGCGGATGGTCGTCAGGTTCTTCAGGCCCGCGACCTGGGTCTCGATCGGGATCGTGATGTAGCGCTCGATCTCCTCGGCCGACAGGCCCGGGCTCTGCGTCACGATGTCGACCATCGGCGGCGTCGGATCGGGATAGGCCTCAATATTGAGCTGGTTGAACGCGATCAGGCCGCCGATCAGTACGGCGACGAACATGCCGACCATCAGGTAGCGGCGATTGACGGCAAGGGCGACGAGACGATCCATTACAGGTCAGTTTTTCGCTGTGCGCTAGCGGCAGTTTTGACGGCGCATGATCATGCGCTAGCTGCCAGAGGCCGCGCGATCGATGAACAGGCTGCCCTTGGTTACAATCTGTTCGCCCGGTTTCAGATTGCTTGTGACTTCGACGAGATCGCCGTTGACGAGGCCGATCTTGATCTGGCGCAACTCGACCGACTTGTCCTCGCGCGCGACCCAGATGCGGACCTGGTCACCTTCATAAATCAGTGCCTGCTTCGGCACGGCTGGCGCCCCGCGACCGCCAGCCGAATAGATCGTCACGTTGGCGAACATCTCCGGCTTGAGCAGGCCTTCCTTGTTGTCGATGGTGGCGCGGACCAGAAGGCGGCGGGTGTTGGGGTCGATCGCAGCGGCGACGTAATTGATCTTGGCGGTGAAGGGACGGCCCGGCAGCGCCATCACGTTCACGGTAATGTCCTGGTCGACGCAGACGGAGGCGGCATCGCTCTCGCGCACGAAGGCCGTGAGCCAGACGGTCGAGAGATCGCCGATCACGAACACCGGATCACTGGCGCCCGCGCTGACATACTGGCCGGGGCCGATCTTGCGCTGCACGACCGTGCCCGAGATCGGCGCGTAGATCGTGATCTCCGGATTGATGCTGCCCTTGTCCTGGAAGGCCTTGATCGATTCGTCGGTGAAACCGAGGATGTGCAGCTTGTTGCGCGCGGCTTCCAGCGCGGTCACCGACGAGCGCATGTCGTTCTGCGCCTGCACTTGCGTCGCTTCCGCCTGCTGATAGTCCTTCAGCGGAACGGCGTGGCCCTCATAGAGATCCTTGGCGCGCTTGAACTGGATGTCAGCGAGCTCGAGCGCCGATTTTGCCTTGTTCTGCGAGGTGATCGCCGTGATGAAATCGTTCTGGGCCTGCACGGTGTCGGCGGCCTCGATCATAAACAGCGGTTGGCCCTGCTTGACGCTCTCGCCGGGCTTCACGAGCAGCTTGGTCACCCGCCCGGCATAGGGCGAGAACACCGGCGTCGAGCGGTCCTCGTCGACCGCGACCTTGCCCTCGGTGACATATTCGGCGCGGAAGGTCTTTTGCTTCACGGGCTCGATCGACAGCGTCGCCCATTCGGACGGCGTCGGCGTGAAGTTCTGCGCGTTCTTGCGCGATTGGCTGGAGACTTCCGAATGGTTCTTTTCCTTGCCCCCGGCATAGAGGTAGGCATAGGCGCCGCCGGCGAGCGTCAGTAAAACTACGGACGCAATCAGCCGTTGCTTGGTAAATACCTGCAATTGCTTGGTATTTTTGACTAACATGGGGCCTGGTCATTCTCGCGATGATTTCAGCAAAATGACTGCCTCATCGATCGCGCTAATAGTGCCGAATTGAGATTTCAGACAACCTAAAAAACGCGGGTCGCCTTTCGGTTTGCGTTAAAATTTTGCGACGTCAGTTCTGTGTCAGCTTCGTGTCAGCCACGGCTCGGCCATTCCGGCGTATGGCTGCCGAGCGGCATTGCCGGACGCAGCCAATCGGCCGGGGTTTTCGACAGCATCGCCGAATGGCTGACCGCTTTCAACGTTCCGAAACCGGATGGCATGGCCTTTATGAACGCAGGATGTACAGCCGCCCCCGGAAGATCCGGGGTCTTCAAACCGTCCGCGAGCCGACCGAGATTCCACAACCAGCGCCCGGTTTGCGCCAGCGATACGCGCACGTGCCAGCTACCACCCTCGCAGGCCTGACGTGCCTTCGCCATCATCGCGCCGAAGGCCATCAGATAGCCGGTGGCGTGGTCGAGCATCTGCGCCGGTAATTCCTTCGGTCCGTCGATGCCGGCGGCCTGCCCCTCCGCGTGGTTGAAGCCGGTCGCGGTCTGCACCAGCGAGTCGAAGCCGCGCCGCTCCGCCCAGGGACCAGCATGACCATAGGCCGAGAGCGTCACATAGACGATGCCGGGATTGATGCGCGCGGCATCTTCCGGCGCGAAGCCGAGCGCGGCGAGTGAGCGCGGGCGATAGCCTTGCGAAAAGATGTCGGCCTCGGCAAGCAGCGCGCGGAGCTTCGTGCGGCCCGCATCGCTTTTCAACTCGATGAAGGTCGTGAGCTTGCCGCGCCCGGTGTCGATGGTGAGCCATGGAATGCCAGGCAGCTCGGGGCCGGACACCAGCAGCACATCGGCGCCGTGGACGGCGAGCGTACGGCCCGCAACGGGCCCGGCGATGACGCGGGACAGATCGAGCACGCGCAGGCCCGCGAGCGGGCGGTCGCCTTTCGGCCGAAGCTTGGGCCACGGCTTTGGCGGCGCTTCGCCGATCTTCTCGATCGAGACGAGCGGCAGCTCGGCCAGTGCTCGCGCGTGCGGCAGTGCAGACCATTCGTCATATGAACGCATCAGCGCAACGACGCCGCCCGCAGCATAGGCCGCGGTCTCAAAATCCTCGCCCTTCCATTGCATCAGCGCGGCCTGCACCTTGTCGCGCTCTGCCTCGCAGCCGAGCACCTTGCAGACGGCGTCGCGATGGTGCGGGAAGTTGGTGTGACAGCGGACGAAGCGGCCGTCGCCGGTCTTGTAGATTCCTGCGATCGCGTCCCAGGCCGGTGGCGGCGGCTTGTCGTCGACACGCAAATAACGTTCGGAGCGGCATTCGACGACGGCATGGCGCATGTCCACCGCGACGTCCTGCGCCTCGCCCGTGCGCTGCCTCCAGATTTCGGCGGCTGCAAGGCCCGCCGCGGCGATGCTGACCTGGCCTGCCGCCGCGACGCGGAATGAGGACGGGATTTGCGGCTCCTCGCCGCTCAGCCGCACGCGCGCGAGCGCAGCGGCGTCGCCGCCCGCGGAGGTCCAGATGTCCCTGAGAATGTCGGCAGGGCTTTGCATGGCGATTGCTCTCCCGATAATTTCGGCAGCATCGCATGAGCACGGAAAGGACTGCAATGGCTGCCATCGATCCCCTCACCGCGGGTGCCGTACTGCTCGCGACCGCCGCCACCGACGCGGTCTACGTCATGTTTACCTCTGCGGTCGTGGCGCGCAAGCGCGTGCCGGCGGCGACCTGGAGCGCGATCTGGTACCTGCTCTCCTCCTACGCCGTGATCAGCTACACCGAAAACGCGACTTACGTCGCCTTCGCCGCCATCGGCTCATGGATCGGCGCCTACGCATCGCTCACCTTCCTGCACCGCCCGCCCGGCGGCCCGCCGGTGGGCGCGTCGCCGGAGTGAGAGGTGAAGCTGTGCTCCGGCCGTCTTGCGCGCTGTCATCATCCGCGAAAGCGGATGATCCAGTATTCCAGAGACGCCGGTAATAGAACTGCGAAGTCGCGGCGCACCGGATACCTCGCTTTCGCGGGTTACGACGTCGAGAACCAATTCAACATTGTCGCGTGAACGACTAGAGTCCATGCGACCAACAAAAAGGAGCCAACAATGGATCTCGGTCTCAAAGGAAAAAGCGCCGTCGTGCTGGGCGGCACGCGCGGCATCGGGCGGGCGATTGCGACGACGCTGGCCGGTGAAGGCGCCAACGTCGCGGTGTGCGCGCGCAACGCCGAGCAGGTCGCGGCCACCGTGGCCGAATTGAAAGCGACCGGCGTACGCGCGACAGGCAGCGCGGTCGATGTGACCGATGGAGCGGTCCTGAAATCCTGGATCGACGGCGTCGCCAGGGAACTCGGCGGCATCGACATGCTGTTCTCCAACGCCGGCGCCATGGCGCAAGGCAACGACATCGCCTCATGGGAGCAGAATTTCCGGCTCGACGTGCTTGGCGCCGTGCATGCGTTCGATGCCGCGCGACCGTTCCTCGAAGCGAGCAGCGAAAAAAGCGGCGATGCGGCCTTTGTCATCATCTCGTCGGTGTCGGCGGCGCAGGCCAACCAGGCGAGCTCCTACGGCCCGATCAAGGCGGCACTGATCCACATGGCCAAGGGATTGGCGCGGCAACACGCCAAGAAGAAGATCCGCGTCAACGTGGTGTCGCCCGGCACCGTTTATTTCAAGGGCGGCGTCTGGAACATGGCCGAACAGAATATGCCCAAACTCTTCGAGGATACGCTCGCCCGCAATCCGACGGGACGCATGGCCACGCCGCAGGAAATCGCGAACGCCGCGGTTTTTCTGGCAAGCCCGGTGTCGTCGTTCACGACGGGCTCAAATCTCGTCGTGGACGGCGGAATCTCGAACCGGGTGAATTTCTGAGGGACACTGTCATCGCCCGGCTTGACCGGGCGATCCAGTATTCCAGAGACAGTGGTCGCTTCGCAGAGAAGCTGCGGCGTACTGGATACCCCGCTTTCGCGGGGTATGACACTGAGGGTGTGGCAGCATTTTCCGCCATAACGCGCACTCCACCTCAATGAAAATCCCGTGACGGCGGCAGAATCCTCACGTCGCGGGGGTGGCGGAGTTTTTGCGCGGGCGCATCAAGGTGGTCGCGGCGGTCGTCGTTGAGGGGTTCGATCAGGGCAGCGCCTGATGGCACCGGGTGCTTACGGCTTAACGCATCATTGGCGAGCCCGACCAGATCGTACGAGCGGTCGATCATGCGTTGCGCGATGAGATGCGTCACCTTTTCGGGGCTGCTCTGGATATAGCCTTCGACCAGGATGAGGCGCGCGCCCATTACCTCCTTGCGGTATTGCTCCATGATCTTGGGCCACACCACGACATTGGCGATGCCGGTTTCGTCCTCCAGCGTCATGAACACGACGCCACTGGCGCTGCCCGGCCGCTGCCGCACCAAAACCACGCCGGCACAGCGAACGCGGCGCCGCTCGTTCTCATGACTGACGTCCTTGCAGACCATGACCCGCTCGCGCGTGAACATCTCGCGCAGGAATTCCATCGGATGCCCCTTTAGCGACAGGCGGATGGTCTGATAGTCAGCGACGACCTGCTCGGGGCGTGGCATCACCGGCAGCGGTTTTGCGTGCTCGTCCGGCTGCTCGCGCGCGGTCGCCGCTTCGAACAGCGGCAGCGGCACGTCGTCGGGCAGACGCCGCACCTGCCACAGCGCCTCGCGGCGATCGAGCCCGAGCGAGCGGAAGGCGTCGGCATCCGCCAGCAGGATCAGCGCGCGCTTGGGCAGGCCGGTGTCACGGGCGAAGTCTTCGAGCGAGGTGAAGGGACGGCGGTTGCGCGCCGCGACGATGCGGTCGGCCCAGTCTTCCTTCACCTCCCCCGCTTGCGGGGGAGGTCGGATCGCATCGTTAGATGTGATCCGGGTGAGGGCTCTCTCCTCTTGGGGATCATCGATTGCGGAGACACCCCCACCCCAGCCCTCCCCCGCAAGCGGGAGAGGGAGCGCAGTCCCGTTGTGGTTGGCTTCCCGGAATGACGACTGAATTTGTTTCAGCCTCTCCTCATCCTCATCGAGCCAATGAAACCCATCGATCTGGCGGAAGCCCAACCGCACGGCGCAGTATTTGTTGTTTCCCTCCTCCAGCGTGTTCTGCGCAAAGCTGTAGGACACGTCGATCTCGCGCACCTCGACGCCGTTCTTGCGGGCATCGCCGACGATCTGCGCCGGCGCATAAAAGCCCATCGGCTGCGAGTTCAATAGTGCGCAACAGAACGCGTCCGGATGATAATGCTTCAGCCAGGACGAGATGTAGACGAGCTGGGCGAAGCTCGCGGCATGGCTCTCCGGAAAGCCGTAGGAGCCAAATCCCTTGATCTGGTCGAAACAGCTCCGGGCAAAGTCAGGGTCGTAGCCGCGCGCGACCATATTGCCGATCAGCTTGTCCTCGTACTTGCCGATGGTGCCGACATTGCGGAAAGTCGCCATCGAGCGGCGCAGGCCGTTGGCCTCCTCGGAGGTGAATTTTGCCGCCTCGATCGCGATCCGCATCGCCTGCTCCTGGAACAGGGGCACGCCCATCGTCTTATGCAGCACCTTGTAGAGCTCGTCCTTGTCGCCATACTCCGGTGACGGTGATGGATAGCTCACCTGCTCCTGGCCGTTCCGCCGCCGCAAATAAGGGTGCACCATGTCGCCCTGGATCGGCCCCGGGCGCACGATCGCGACCTCGATGACGAGATCGTAGAAGGTCCGCGGCCTCAGGCGCGGCAGCATGTTCATCTGCGCGCGGCTCTCGACCTGGAACACGCCGAGCGACTCGCCGTCACACAGCATGTCGTAAACTCTGGGATCGTCCTGCGGCACGCTGGCCAGGACCCAGCGCTTCCCCTTGTGCTGGCCGATCAGGTCGAAGCTCTTGCGGATGCAGGTCAGCATGCCCAGCGCCAGCACGTCGACCTTCATCATGTTGAGCGCGTCGACGTCATCCTTGTCCCATTCGATGAAGGTGCGGTCGTCCATCGCGGCATTACCGATCGGCACATAGGTGTCGAGCCGGTCCTGGGTCAGCACATAGCCGCCGACATGCTGCGAGAGATGGCGCGGGAATTCGATCAGCTCGGTCGCAAGTTCGACCGCGAGGCTGACCATGGGATTGTTGGGATCAAGCCCGGCCTGCTTGACCTGCATGTCGTTGAGGCCCTTGCCCCAGCTCCCCCAGACCGTGTCGGCCAGCGCCGCGGTGACGTCCTCCGTCAGGCCCAGCGCCTTGCCGACATCGCGGATGGCGCTGCGCGGGCGGTAGTGGATGACGGTCGCGATGATCGCGGCGCGATGGCGGCCGTAGCGGCGATAGACATATTGCATCACCTCCTCGCGCCGCGAATGCTCGAAATCGACGTCGATATCAGGCGGCTCCAGCCGCTCCTTGGAGATGAAGCGCTCGAACAACAGATCGACCTTGGTCGGATCGACCGAGGTGATGCCGAGCACGTAGCACACGGCCGAATTCGCAGCCGAGCCGCGGCCCTGGCACAGAATGCTCTGGCTGCGCGCATAGTGCACGATGTCGTGCACGGTGAGAAAATAATGCGCGTATTTCAGCTCGGCGATCAGCGCGAGCTCCTTGTGCAGGGTGGCGCGGAGCTTGTCGTCGATCTTGCCGCCGAAATAAGTCTGCACGCCGGCCCAGGTCAGATCCTCCAGGTGCCCTTGCGCGGTCTTGCCCGGCGGCACCGGCTCGTCCGGATATTGGTATTTGAGCTGGTCGAGCGAGAAGTCGATTGCGTCTGCAAAGCGCATGGTCTCCGCGATTGCCGCAGGGAAATCGCGGAACAGCCGCGCCATTTCCCGGGGTGTTTTCAGGAAACGTTCGGCATTGGCCTCCAGCTTCTTCCCGACGGCCTCGATCGTGGTTTTTTCCCGGATGCAGGTCAGCACGTCCTGCAAGGGCCGGCGCGCGGGATGGTGATAGAGCACCTCGTTGGTCGCGAGCAGCGGCACTTTTGCCTTCACCGCGAGATCGTCGAGCCGCGCGAGGCGGCGCCGGTCGTCGCCGCGATAGAGCAGGCTCGCCGCCAGCCACACGCCCTCGGCACGGCTTGCCTTCAGTTTTCCGAGAACATCCAGCGCTTGTCCCGGCTCGAAGCGATGCGGCAGTGTCAGGACCAGAAGCTGGCCTTCGGCAAACTCCAGGAGATCAGCGAAGCTGAGGTGGCATTCGCCCTTCTCGATCCGCGTGATGTCATTGCCGCGCTTGCCCCGGGTGAGAAGCTGACAGAGCCGGCCATAGGCCGCGCGGTCGCGCGGATAGACCAGGATGTCGGGCGTGCCGTCGATGAAAACGATGCGCGTGCCGATCAGAAGTTTTGGCTTGTGCAGCACCTCGGCATTATCGAGCTCCTTGTAGGCACGCACCACGCCGGCAAGCGTGTTGTGATCGGCAATCCCGATCGCGGGAATGCCCAAAATACTGGCCTGATGCACATAGGCACGCGGATCCGAGCCGCCGCGCAGGAAGGAGAAGTTGGTGGTGATGCCGATCTCGGCGTAAGCAGGCGTCTTCATGCGAAGAGACCGTGCACATACCAGTTGGCGGGAACGGACCTGCCCTCCTCGTCCACGAGTTCGCCATCGTAGAGACCATCGCGAAAGATCCAGAACCGCAGACCTTCGGCATCCTCGACGCGAAAATAATCCCGCGTGAGCTGCTTGCCGTCCTGCCGCCACCATTCCATCGCGATGCGTTCTGGCCCTTCCACCCGCACCACCGCATGCAGCGCACGCCGCCAGGTGAATTGATGGGGCGGCCCGTCCGGCACGGTCGCGAACGGCACCTTGATCGGTTCTGGCTTGTCGAACAGCCGCAACGGGCGCAGCGGCGGCTCGCTCTCAACGCGCGATGGCCATTCAGCCTGCGCGGCGGCGGCGAGATGATGCTGCGCAGGCGCGCCCAGCACGGCGCACTCCGGGATATGCGTATCCTGCGGCAGGTGCACGACGACGCGTTTTCCGCCGATCCTCGCGGCGATGCGGTCGATCAGCGCGGCGAGCTCGTCATTGTCATGGACGCGCGCATCGAGATCGCGCTGCTCCTGCACCACGATCTCGGTGCGACTCGCCGAGAGACGGACCATGTCGAAGCCGAAACCGGGATCAAGGGGATCGGCGAGCGCATCCAGCCGCTCGCGAAAGAGACGATCGACGACTGCGCTTCGCGTCACCGGACGTCCCGTTTCGACCATGATCGCACGCACCACGCCGTCGGTACGGAAGAAGGACGCCTCCAGTCGCCGCGCGCCCTTGCCCTGCTTCTCCATGGAGGTAACAAGCGTATCCGCGAGCCGCGACAGCGTCATCGCGATCATGGTGTCGGTCGCGATCGGCTCGGCGAAACGTTTTTCCACGATGTAGTCAGGCGGCGATTTTCGCGGACTGATCGGCGCATCGCCCTGCCCCAACGCATGCGCGAGCAGCGTCGAGAAGCGCGCGCCGAAGCGCGCTGTGATTTCATGGGGACTGCGTGAAGCGACATCACCGATGGTCTTCAGGCCGGCGCGACGCAGACCCGTGGTGATGGCGTCATCCGCGACGAGCGCCGAGACCGGGAAGCGGTTGATCGCTTCCGCCTCCGCGCCATCGGCAACGATGGTGCCAGGTGCCTGCCGCGTCAGCGTGCGCGCGCAGATCGAGGTCGAGGCGATCGCCGCGCTGACCGCAAAACCCTGCCGTGCCAACGCACGAACGAGCGCCTGCAACAGGTTGGCTTCGCCGCCGAACAGATGCGCGCAACCGGTGATGTCGAGAAACAGGCCATGCGGGGGATCGAGCGCCACCAGCGGGGTGAAGCGGTCGCACCAGTCGGCGATATCCTCGAGCGTCCTGGCATCCGCCGCGACATCGGCGTCGAACACTTTTAATTCCGGACAGATCGCGCGGGCATTCGCCAGCGGCTGGCCGATATGCAGGCCGAGGCGCCCGGCCGCTTCATCGAGCGCGTAGATCGAAAGCGCGTTGTTTTCCTTGGCAACGACGATGCTCGGCTCATCTTTTCGTTTTAACGCGTTTTCTCCACCCGAACCGATGTCCACTTCGCCTGGAAACGCTTTATCCGGCTTTTCGCTGATGAGCGAAAGCACCCGCTTGATGCGATCGATGGGCAGGCGCGGCAGCCACAGGCTGAGGATACGCCGACGATTCACTGAACAGGCACTCATCACATTTCCATTCCATGATCCACCGGCCGACCGGGCCATGACGATTGCGAACGAGCTCGGCATCGAAGCGAGGCGCGCCCCAGGCGCTCCACGCAGGTCCAGGCGGCGAATGCGCCGCCCGCAACATCCATCTGGTTTCCGCGGTCGACGGCAGAGGGTTTGCCGCCATCCGCAGCAGCAGCCCAGTGCCTCCTGAGGCTTGGGCTGCAAGCGTCAGCTTGCGGCTCGCCACGAGATCGAACTGTTTCGTCTCGCCCCAGAGCTCGAGCACGACGGCGCCCAGCGCATCGCAGGCAAGCGCATCGGCCGAGGTGCGCAGCGCGCTCTCGACATCGGCAGCGCGCACCATCACCACGCGGCACGGATCGAGGCCGAGCTCGGCAAGCCCGCTCATCGACAGCGTACCCGCCTCGACCTCCGAAAAATCCTGCCGCACCCACAGCAGCGGGCGATGCGCCATCAGGCGCCCCGCAAGTCCGGTGACAAAGCCCGTCGCGGCCGTGCCCTGGCGTCCCTCGCAAAACACTTCGTGGATCGCCGCGCGCGCCAGCCCGCCCTGCAACGCGTCGTCTGCTTCCGGGTGGCCGAGCGCCACGCGATCGCGATGATGCGCGGCTTCCGACGTCTCGATGCGCTCGATCTGGCCGCGCAAAGCCGCAAGCGCGCTTATGCGTGCGCTCATGCTCGCCGCTCCTTCAGAGATGGTCGCCAGGATCGTCAGAAAGACAAACGATCGGCTGGCTCATTTGTTCATGATATGTTCTAATATAAAGCTAACAGCGCCACCGGAGTCAATCGAATTGGCGCACCCGCAAATTCATGAGTGGAATCAAGAGGATTCAAGTGCCATGTACCTCATCACCCTCGATAGCGAGACTGATTTCGACGGCTGGCGCAAAGCCGCACGCGCGCTGGCATTGCATCACATCGCCCCCGCGGACGTGACGTGGGGCGTGCCAGGCCAAACCAAGGATCAGATTCCGCCCGGCCTGTCCGAGGCGCCGAGCCTTCCGCCGATCGAGATCGAAAACACCTTCAACGTGCCGGCCAATTTCATCGAGATTGCACGCGTCGCGATCCTCAATCGCGACGGCGAACGCTTTGCGCTGCTCTATCGACTGCTGTGGCGGTTGAAGGCCGATCACGACCTATTGGCAACGATGACCGATCCCGATGTGGCGCTGGCCATGGCGATGGCGAATAGCGTGCATCGCGACGTGCAGCGGATGCGCGATGTCGTCCGTTTCCGCGAAATCGGACGCGAGCAGAAGGCGCATTATGCCGCCTGGTTCGTGCCGGAGCATCACATCGTCGAATTCGCCGCATCTTTCTTCGCGCGCCGTTATGCCGACATGCCCTGGTCGATCCTCACGCCCGACATCTGCGCCCACTGGGACGGCCACGTGATCTCGTTCACGCCGGGGATCAGCCAGACGGAGATGCCTGCAGCAAACCGATTGGAGGAGACTTGGCGCCGCCACTTCCAGCCGGACCGGCCGATCGCACCGGAAGCGCCCAAACCGCGCGGGAGGAACCTCGCGGAAGCCTCGATACTTGAACCTCTGCTCGCCGATGCCGAACGCTGGACCGGCGGACGGATCACCCCGCGCCCGGAGGCACCCATGCCACGCAAACCCGCCGCCGATGATCTCGAAACGCTGCGCGAGGAAGCCGCCCACTGCCGCGCCTGCCCTCTCTACAAGGATGCAACGCAGACCGTGTTCGGCGAAGGCCCGAAGTCTGCCACCATCATGCTGGTCGGCGAACAGCCCGGCGACAAGGAAGACATCGCCGGTCATCCCTTCGTAGGCCCTGCAGGCATGATGCTCGACCGCGCGCTGGAAGAGGCCGGCGTCGACCGCAGGAAGGTCTATGTCACCAACGCCGTGAAACACTTCAAATTCGTGCCGCGCGGAAAAATCCGCCTGCACCAGAAGCCGAACACACCGGAGATCCGTGCCTGCCGGCAATGGTATGAGCGAGAACTGGCGGCCCTTCGGCCCAGCCTCGTCGTGGCGATGGGGGCGACCGCCGCGCAATGCGTGTTCGGCAAGATCACGCCGATCGGCAAGAACCGTGGCCGGCTGATCGATCTGCCCGACGGCCGCAAGGCACTGGTGACCGTGCATCCGTCCTATCTGCTGCGGCTGCCTGACCCCAAGGCAAAAGAGCTGGAATATCAGCGCTTTGTGGATGATCTGAAGATCGCAGCCGGATTCCGGGAAAAATCAGCACGGGCGGCGTGATATAACACACGCTGCGCCGCAGCAGATACCGGTGGAGAAGCACCGTCATTTCAACTGCCTGTCACATGCCGCGCGCAAAATCGGAGCACAGGGACAGGAGAGTTTTTAATGAGTGACCTTGCTTTACCCGGCTCCATCGAGCCAGCGTTGCGGAAAGGGCCAGACCTCGACCGCGGTTTTCATCCGCTGACCGGCATTATCTACATGGGGATCATCGCCGCGGCGCTACTCTTCGTCGCCTACAGCATTTGGGTCGACGTCGATGCGACCGGCACGCAGGTCAAGAGCATTGCGCCCTTCCTCATGCTGTTCGTCGCGCTGCTGATTGCGCTCGGCTTCGAGTTCGTGAACGGCTTCCATGACACTGCCAATGCGGTCGCAACCGTCATCTACACCCGCTCGCTGCCCGCCCATATCGCCGTGGTCTGGTCCGGCCTGTTCAACCTGTTCGGCGTGCTGCTGTCATCGGGCGCAGTCGCATTCGGCATCGTCTCGCTGCTGCCGGTGGAGTTGATCCTCCAGGTCGGCTCCAGCGCCGGCTTCGCCATGGTGTTTGCACTTCTGATCGCAGCGATCATCTGGAACGTCGGCACCTGGTATTTCGGCCTGCCGGCGTCGAGCTCGCATACGCTGATCGGCTCGATCATGGGCGTCGGCATCATGAATGCGGTCCTGCACGGCCGCAGCGGCACCTCGGGCGTCGACTGGACCCAGGCCACCAATATCGGCAAGGCACTGCTGCTGTCGCCGCTGTTCGGCTTCGTGCTCGCCGCCGGCCTGCTGTTCATCCTGCGCGCCGTGCTGCTGCGCGCCACGCCCGCTCTGTTCGGCGAGCCGAAGGGCGACCAGCCGCCGCCGTGGTGGATCCGCGGCATCCTGATCCTCACCTGCACGCTGGTGAGCTTCTTCCATGGCTCCAATGACGGCCAGAAGGGCATGGGCCTGATCATGCTGATCCTGATCGGCACCGTGCCGACGGCCTATGCGCTCAACCGCGCCCTGCCGGCGAGCCAGATCGAGCAGTTCGTCGCGAACTCGGAGGCCGCAAGCAAGGTGATCGAGGCCAAGGCCGCCGGTTACAACGTCATCGGCAACCCGCGTCCCGCGGTGACCAACTACGTCGCTCAACACGAGGTCAACGGCGGCACATTCCCGTCGCTCGCCGTGCTGGTGCGCGACATCGCCAAGCAGGTCACCACCTACGGCTCGCTGGCGAAGGTGCCGGCGGAAGTCGTCGGCAACACCCGCAACGACATGTACCTCGTCTCCGAAGCGATCCGCTTCCTGATGAAGGACAAGGAGGCCGAGCTCAGCGCCAACGACGTCGCCGTGCTCACCGCCTATAAGGGCTCGCTCGACAACGCCACGAAGTTCATCCCCGGTTGGGTGAAGATCGCGGTCGCCATCGCGCTTGGCCTCGGCACCATGGTCGGCTGGAAGCGCATCGTCGTCACCGTCGGCGAGAAGATCGGCAAGACGCACCTCACCTACGCGCAAGGTGCCTGCGCCGAGATCACCGCAGCCGCCACCATTGCCGCCGCCGACGTCTACGGCCTGCCGGTCTCGACCACGCATGTGCTGTCGTCAGGCATCGCCGGAACCATGGCGGCGAACGGCTCCGGTCTGCAATGGGCGACGATCCGCAACATCGCGATGGCCTGGGTGCTGACGCTGCCGGCCGCGATGATCATCTCCGGCGTGCTCTATTACGTGTTCTCGCGCGTGTTCTGAGCTCTACGCCACTCAACGACAAAGGGCCCGTGCATCGCGCGGCCCTTTTCATTTTGGCTCAGGTTTGCGTGCTTACGAAGCCGCCAGAGAGTTCTCCACCAGCTTGATCCAATAGGACGTACCGTAGACGATCGCCTCGTCGTTGAAATTATATGCGGGGTGATGCAGACCCGCGCTGTCGCCATTGCCGCAGAAGATGAAGGCGCCGGGGCGCGCTTCCAACATATAGGCAAAATCCTCGCCGCCCATAAGCGGCGGCATCTCGTGCACATTGGCATCGCCCGCGACCTGTTTGGCCACTGTCCGCGCGATCTCGGTCTGCGCGGCATGATTGTTCACCACAGGATAATTCCTCTTGTAGTGCAGATCGATTTTCGCGCCGGTGATCTGCGCCACGCCCGCCACCACCTCGCGCACGCGCTTCTCGACAAGGGCCCGCACCTCCGGCGTCAGCGTGCGAATCGTCCCCTTCAGCTCCGCGGTCTGCGGAATGACGTTGCGGGCGTTGCCGGCGTGGAATTCGCAGATCGAGATCACGGCCGAATCCAGGGGATCGATGCTACGCGCGACGATCGACTGCAGCGCCGTGATCAGCTGCGCGCCGACCAGAACGGAATCGACGCATTTGTGCGGACGCGCGGCGTGGCCGCCGACACCCTCGATTTTGATGTCGACCTCGTCGGTCGCCGCCATGATCGGCCCCTGCCGGATCGCGAACGAGCCGATCGGAATGCCGGGGCCGTTATGCATGCCGTAGACCTGGTCGATGGAAAAACGCTCCATCAGCCCGTCCTTGACCATGGCCGCGCCGCCGGCGCCACCCTCCTCGGCCGGCTGGAAAATCACGACGGCATCGCCGGCGAAATTGCGGGTCTCGGCGAGATAGCGGGCCGCCCCTAACAGCATCGCGGTGTGACCGTCATGGCCGCAGGCGTGCATCTTGCCCGGATTCTTCGAAGCGTAAGGCAGGTTGGTCTGTTCCTCGATCGGCAGCGCGTCCATGTCAGCGCGCAGGCCGATGGTCTTGATGCCCTCGCCGGCCGGCTTCTTGCCCTTGATCAGCCCGACCACGCCGGTCTGGCCCATGCCGGTCACGACCTCATCGCAACCGAACTCGCGCAGACGGTCCGCGACGAATGCTGCGGTGCGGTGAACGTCATAGAGCAGCTCCGGGTGCTGATGGATGTCCCGCCGCCAGGCCTGGATGTCAGGTTGAAGATCGGCGACACGGTTCACGATGGGCATGGAGGATCTCAAGCCTTCAGTTGGGAATACAGCATTGTCTACCATGCAAGCTGCCGTCTACCTAGTCGAGGTAGCCCTGCCTCGCCGTCATGGCTGGCCGCTGGCTTGTCTTGGCCATCCACGTCCGACTAAATAGGACGAGCGGGCGGAAGCAGAATGCCGAGACGGCTTGAGGGTGAGTTCGATTACATCGTCGTCGGGGCCGGCACGGCGGGCTGCATCGTCGCCAACCGGCTCTCGGCTGATCCGAACAACCGCGTCCTCATTCTCGAGGCCGGCGGCGACGACAACTGGATCTGGTTTCACATCCCCGTCGGTTATCTCTTTGCCATCGGCAACCCGCGCTCGGACTGGATGTTCAAGACCGAGGCCGAGCCGCGACTGAACGGCCGCGCGCTCGCTTACCCCCGCGGCAAGGTGATCGGCGGCTGCTCGGCGATCAACGCCATGATCTCGATGCGGGGACAAGCCGCCGACTACGACCATTGGCGCCAGCTCGGGCTCGCCGGCTGGGGCTATGATGATGTGCGGCCGCTGTTCAGGCGGCTGGAGGATCATTTCCTGGGCGAAAGCGAGCATCACGGCGTCGGTGGCGGCTGGCGCATCGAGGCGCCGCGGCTCTCCTGGACTATTCTTGACGCCGTGGGCGATGCCGCAGAGGAGATGGGCATCAAGCGCATCCCGGATTTCAACACCGGTGACAACGAGGGCACGAGCTATTTCCACGTCAACCAGAAGCGCGGCCGCCGCTGGTCCTCGGCGCGCGGCTTCCTCAAGCCCGCGCTGAAGCGTCCCAATCTGCGGCTCGAGAAGCACGTGCTGGTGGACCGCCTCATCATCGAGCATGGCCGCGCCGTCGGCGTGCGCTTCATCCAGAACGGCGAGACCATCGAGGCGCGCGCCAAGCGCGAGGTGATCCTCTCGGCGGGCGCGATCGGCTCGATCCAGGTCCTGCATCGCACCGGCATCGGACCTGCCGACTGGCTCACGCCGCTCGGCATCGACATCGTGATGGACCGGCCCGGCGTGGGACGCAATTTGCAGGACCATCTGCAACAACGCGCGATCTACAAGGTCGAGGGCGTACGCACACTGAACGAGACCTACTACAATCTGTTCCGCCGCGGCCTCATGGGGCTCGATTATGCCTTCCGCCGCCGAGGTCCCCTCACCATGGCGCCGTCTCAGCTTGGCATCTTCACCCGCTCCGACGCGACGCGCGCGCGCGCCAACATCCAGTTCCACGTGCAGCCGCTCTCGCTCGACAAGTTCGGCGATCCTCTGCATCGCTTCCCCGCGATCACGGTGAGCGCCTGCAATCTCCAGCCGACCTCGCGCGGCAACGTGCGCTTACGCGCCGCGACGCCGGACGAGAAGCCGATCATCGCGCCGAATTACCTCTCGACCGCCGACGACCGCCAGGTCGCCGCCGACGCCATCCGCACCACGCGCCGCCTGATGCAGCAGAAGGCGCTGGCAAAGTATCGCCCCAGCGAATACCTGCCCGGCCCCTCCGTCGGCGACGACGACGCCTCGCTCGCCAAAGCCGCCGGCGATATCGGCACCACCATCTTCCATCCCGTCGGCACGGCGAAGATGGGCGCGGCCAACGATCCGATGGCGGTCGTCGACGAGCGCCTGCGCTTCTACGGCCTCAGTGGCCTCCGCATCATCGACGCCTCGATCATGCCGACGATCACGTCGGGCAACACCAATACGCCGACCGCGATGATCGCCGAGAAAGGGGCAATGATGATTTTGGAAGATGCGAGGTAGCTTTGACGATGCTGCAGGAGTTCGGCCGCGACATCTGGATCGCAGATGGGCCCAACGTCGCGGTCGCTGGATTTCACTATCCTACCCGAATGGCTGTCATCAGGTTACCGGACGGAAGTCTGTTTGTCTGGTCGCCCACGAAAATCACCGAGGCTCTGCGAGAAGCAGTCGATACCGTCGGCGAAGTCCGCCACATCGTCGCGCCCAACTCACTTCATCACCTCTTCCTGCCTGAGTGGAAGCGGGCCTACCCGGGAGCCAAGCTCCACGCGCCTCCCGGCCTGCGCAAGAAGCGCATCGATATCAGCTTCGATGCCGACGTCGAAGATACACCGGCCCCCGATTGGGCCGAGGTGATCGACCAAGTCGCGGTGCGTGGCAACCTAATCACGACGGAAGTGGTGTTCTTTCATGCCAGCAGCAGGACGGTGCTCTTCACAGATCTCCTCCAGCAAATTCCGTCTCATCTGCTGTCGGGGTGGCGGGCAACCGTTGCGAAGCTGGATCGCATGGTTGGGCCCGAACCGTCGGTGCCGCACAAGTTCCGGATTGCGTTTGCCAACCGACGCGTGGCGCGAGAAGCTCTCACGCGCGTTCTCGCGTGGCCTGCAGAAAAGGTACTGATGGCCCACGGAACACCGGTCGAGACGGATGCATCGGCATTTCTGCGCCGCGCATTTGCGTGGCTTAGCCCTTAAGCGGCAGATCTGAGGCCGCTGGACTTGCGCCACTCCCTCACGAAATCGTCATCACTTCCCGGAATAAACCAGCCGCTCCCCCGATCACCTCCTCCGAAGCCCAATTCCGGGCGCAAGGAGAGGCGTGATGAGCGGACACGACCACGGGGACGACGGCGTCAACCGCCGCAAGGTGCTCGAATGCATGACCTGGGCCGGCACCGGGGTGCTCTGGACCATCACGGGTGGCGTGCCGCGCTCGCTCGGCATCGTCGATTCCGTGCAGGCGGCCGAAGCGCCCGGCATGACTTTCCTCCAGATCAGCGACAGCCATGTCGGCTTCGACAAGCCGGCCAATCCCAACGCGCTCGGCACGCTGGAGGAGGCGGTCAACAAGATCAACGCGATGCCGGCCAAGCCGTCCTTCATGATCCACACCGGCGACATCACCCACCTGTCGAAGGCCGCCGAGTTCGACAATGCCGAGCGCATCATCTCGCAGACCAAGCTCGACGTGCACTACGTGCCGGGCGAACATGATTTCCTCGACGAGGAGGTGAAGTTCTATCGCGACCGCTACGGCCGCGGCACCAAGGGCCAGGGCTGGTATTCGTTCGATGCCGGCGGTGTGCATTTCGTCGGCCTCGTCAACGTCGTCGATCTCAAGGCCGGTGGACTCGGCAATCTCGGCGCCGAGCAGCTCGCATGGCTGGAGGATGATCTGCGCGGCAAATCGAAATCCACCCCGGTGGTGCTGTTCGCCCACATCCCGCTCTGGACCGTCTATCCGCAATGGGGCTGGGGCACCGAGGACGGCGCGCGCGCGCTTGAATACGTCAAAGGCTTCGGCTCGGTCACCGTGCTCAACGGCCACATCCACCAGGTGATGCAGAAGGTGGAGGGCAACGTCACCTTCCACACCGCGCGCTCCACCGCCTTCCCGCAGCCCGCGCCCGGAGCTGCCCCCTCACCCGGCCCGATGAAAGTCGAGGACGCAAAGCTCCGCTCCATGCTCGGGGTCGCCAGCGTCAACTTCAAGCAAGGCAACCAGCCGCTTGCGATCATCGACACGCCGCTCCAGGGTTGAACGGAAGCTGACCATGAAGACTCTCAATCGCCGCGACTTCGGTCTCGCCGTGGCCGCGGCCGTGCTGCTGCCCATCACCACTGCCCGCGCCGACGACGTGGAGGTGCATATCGACAATTTCACCTTCCAGCCGGCCGAGCTCACAGTGAAGACCGGCACCACGATCACCTGGACCAATCGGGACGATATCCCTCACACCATCGTCTCGGCCGGCAAGTTCAGGTCGAAGACACTCGACACCGAGGACAAGTTCTCGTTCACCTTCACGGCGGCCGGCGATTACAAATATTTTTGTTCGCTGCATCCGCACATGACGGGGTTGATCAAGGTTGAGTAACGGCTCAAACCAAGGCATCACCATCCTGCCCGGCCAGTGGGTTGACGCTGGCCGGGCACGCACGTCGAAAGCCGGCACCGGCGATAAGGCAAAGCGAGCGGCGATGTCCTCCACCAGCGATGATCCCGACAAGGCGCGTCGCTTCCGTGAAGCGGCGCTGCCGCATCTGGACGACGTCTACACGCTCGCGCGCTATCTGCTGCGTGACGCCTCGGATGCGGAGGATGCCGTGCAGGAGTGCTACCTGCGCGCGCTAAAACATTTCGACAGCTATCGCGGCCCGGCGATGAAGCCGTGGCTATTCGCGATCCTGCGTAACGTCTGCAATGCCGAATATGCGCGTCGGGCGCATTCGCCCGCGGCGATCGAGGATATTCCCGAAGCGGCCGAGCAGCCGCCGATCTGGCGCGAGACCGAAGCAAATCCCGAAGCTGACATGCTGCGAACGCGCGATGCGACGGCGATCAGAAAACTCATCGAGGCTCTGGCCGAGCCATTCAGGGAGACCTTTGTGCTGCGGGAGATCAACAACCTGTCCTATCGCGAAATCGCAGACGCTGTCGGCGCGCCGATCGGCACAGTGATGTCCCGCCTTGCCCGGGCCCGCGCCATGCTGCGCGCAGCCTGGATGGCGGAAGAGGAGCAACCGAAATGACCTGCGACGAGGCAAAGCTTCTGCTTCACGCACTGATCGACGGCGAGCTCGACGCCGGTCATACCAGCGAGGTCGAGGCACACATCGCGACCTGCCCGGCTTGTGCAGCCGAGCTCGCCGCGCAGCGCGAGATGAAGCGCGTGCTCGCCGATACCGATTTGCGTTACACCGCGCCGGCAAGCTTGCGTGCCCGCATCGAGGCCTCGCTGCCGCAGCCGCGCCTGCAGAGCCGCCGCGCGGTGCTGCGCGGCTTTGCGATGGGCTCGGCGGTGTCGGCGCTCGCCGCCACCGGCCTCGTTGCCATCGTGCTGCGCCAGGACGACCAGCAGCGCATCCTGTCCGAAGTCGTCTCCGCGCATCTGCGCTCGCTTCAGGCCGGTCATCTGACCGACGTCGTCTCCACCGACCAGCACACGGTAAAACCGTGGTTCAACGGCAAGCTCGACGTCGCCCCGCCCGTGATCGACCTCACCGCGCAGGGCTTTACGCTGGTCGGCGGCCGGCTCGATTATATCGACGCCCGCGCGATCGGCGCGGTGGTCTACCGGCGCCGCCAGCACATCATCAACCTGTTCGTGTCGCAGACCGCAAGCGCCGAGCACCGCCCGCCGAAAACCCAGACCATGCAGGGCTTCAACTGCCGCCGCTGGGGCGATCGCGGCCTTAACTTCTGGGCCGTCAGCGACATCGGCGCCGACGAGCTCGCCGAATTCGTCGACAAGTTCGAGACGGCGATGAAGGCGAATGTGGAGGGGTAGCCAACCGTCCGCAATATGTCATCTTGATCTATGTATCATTTGATGATACATTCACCATGTGATTAGAAATTTCCGGGACAGGACGACCGAGGCCGTCTTCAACGGCGAGAATCCCAAGGGCTTTCCTGCCGACTTGATCAAGGTTGCGCGCCGGAAATTGCGCTATCTCCATGCCGCCGACAATCTAGGTGACTTGAGGTCGCCTCCGGGCAACCGCCTCGAGGCGCTCATGGGCGACCGTAAAGGACAACACTCCATCAGGATCAACGACCAGTTTCGAATATGCTTCATCTGGACGCTGGAAGGGTCCGCCGAGGTCGAGATTGTGGACTATCACTAGGAGAACGACGATGGCCAAGAAGCTCAAACCCCTGCATCCTGGTGAAGTGCTACGGGAGGAATTCCTCGTTCCCTTGAACATGTCCGCCGGCGCGCTTGCCAAGGCATGCGGCCTGCCTCGCACGCGAATTGAGCGCATTGCAGGCGAGCAGACAGGCGTTACCGCGGACACCGCCCTTCGGCTCGCCAAGGCGCTCGGCACCACGGCGCAGCTTTGGCTCAATCTTCAGAACGACTACGACATCCAGATCGCCAAGCGCGATCTAGGCAAGGTTCTCGATCGCATCGAGACGGTGAACAAGCCGAAGGCAGCATAACCGGTGGACGGCCGTCATCCACCGCGTCCAAGAAAATTCAGATCAAGCCTGCATGCCGCCAGCGCGATCTCATTGGGCCTGCGGCGGCTGAAAGACCGTCCAGTGGTCATCCTTGAACAAATACAAGGCTGACGACACGCGCATCTGTCCACTGCTTGAATAGAGATACGAAACACCCTTACGCAATCCATCCACCGCTTTGCTGTCGCCCACGGGTGCGAACAACAGTCCACCGCGCTTTGGGACGGCGACCAAGATGCCTTCGGGATGGTCGCGAAGAAGACCTCGCCAGAAATCCTGGTCGAGGAAATAGCTGCTGTTGAGGTCGGGAGATTTTCCACGGACCTGCATCAATCCACCGGTCCAGGGCGTTGCGACGGGATCACCATAAACCCGCTTGACGTTGCCTACCGCAAGGCGAAGCACTTGCGCTGGATTCAGGTGCAGTCGAGCGAGATCCTGTGGTGTCGCATTCAGCATGGAAATCGATCCGTCAAAGACGAACCGCAAATGCGTGTCACCCAGCAATTTGAACGCCGCCAATTCAAATTCGACCTCCTTGCCATCGGCCAGTCGGGCACGCAGTTTGCCGAACGGCTCCAACGCCTCGTCCTGCTTGTTGGCACCGGGCGTCTCCCTGATGACAACCATCAGATTATCAGCATCCTTGTTGACGGCTTGGCTTGTCTGCGCTGCGGCGCCCCTTGGCGCGAGCGATCCACCCAATAGCGCGACGGCGCACAGACAGAGATAGGCCGTCAGGGCCCGACGCTGCTTTGAACGAAGAGCCGAATGCAAGGACATGGCTATGTCACTTGATTGGAAGCCGCCTGCCTACGCCGACCTTCTCACCGCGTTGTCTACCAGCGTCTTGCCGAGCGACCAGATCGCGCCGGGGACCTTGTGGCTGCCGGCGATGACGTCGTCGAACGCCTTCTCGATCCAGTTGCAGTCTTCTTCGGTGATGGTGAGCGGCGGCAGAAGCTTGATGGTGTGGCTGCCGTGGCCGGCGACTTGGGTCAGGATCTTGTGGTCCTTGAACAGCGGCACGGTGATGAGCTGGCAGAACAGGCCCTTGTTGGCAGTCTCCAGCACGTTCCAGGAGGCGCGGAGCCGCAGCGATTTCGGCGGGCCGAACTCGACGCCGATCATCAGACCCTTGCCGCGCACTTCCTTCATCAGTTCGTAGCCGGGAACCATGCGCGTCAGCGCGAGGCGCAGCTCGGCACCGCGCTTGGCGGCAGCCTCGATCAGCTTCTCGGATTCCATCACGTCCAGCGTGGCGATGCCGGCGGCCATCGCGAGATCGTTCTTGGAGAAGGTCGAGCCGTGCACCACCGCACGATCCATCTGGTTGAAGATCTTGTCGAAGATGCTTTTCCGCGTCAGCACCGCGCCGACCGGCACGTGGCCGCCCGAGAGCGACTTCGACAGCAGCACCATGTCGGGCTCGACGTTCCAGTGTTCCACCGCAAGGAAGCGGCCGGTGCGGCCCATGCCGGTCTGGATCTCATCGGCGATGAACAGCGTGCCGTATTTCTTGCAGAGCGCAGCCGCGCCCGGCAGGAACTCGTCGGTGGGCATGTTGACGCCCTTGCCCTGGATCGGCTCGACGATGAAGCCTGCGACCTCGCGCGAGGACAGTGCCTTTTCCAACGCAGCGAGATCGTTGAACGGAACCGAAGTGCAGCCGGGCAGGAGCGGCTCGAAGCCGCTGCGGAAATTCGAGTCCCCCGTCAGCGACAGCGCGCCGTAGGTCAGGCCGTGATAGGCGTGAGCGCAATAGACGATGCCCGGGCGCCCCGTGGCACCACGCGCGAACTTGATCGCGGCTTCGACACTCTCCGCGCCCGAATTGGCAAAGAACGCCTTGTCGAGATAGGGCACGTATTTGAGCAGCCGCTCGGCGAGCACGCCGGCGAGCGTCGAGACGTCGAACTGAACGAGATTGGGCAGATCGGCATCGAGCACGCTCTTCAGCGCCTCGCGCATCACCGGATGGTTGCGGCCGATCGCGAACACACCAAAGCCGGACAGCAGGTCGAGATAGCGCGCGCCATCGCGGTCGTAGAGGTACTGTCCCTGCCCCTTCTGAAAGCCGACATCGTAACCGATGGTCTTGAGCACCCGAACGAACTGCTCGTTCAGGTGACGCGTATGCAGGGAGCTGCGTTGCGCCTCGCGGTCAGCAAAGAGCTGAGCCATGTTTGGATTTGGAGTGTGCATCCGCTACATACTTCGGTTGATGGCTGTGTCGTCAACAGAAAACGGTCGTTGCGGCCTTTTGCCCTTTTTCGGACCATCTTCGCAAGCACAGCTTTAGGTCATGTTGCACTGCCAAGGAACTTTCATGCGTTTGGCCCTTTACTCCGGAATAATACTGGCTTGCGGTTACACCTGCCTGACGCCGGCGCTCGCCGCCGATCCCACCGGCGATTGGCGGGTCGCCGACGGCGTCGCCAACATCCGCGTGGCGCAATGCAATGGCAGCATGTGGGGCGCGGTGTCCTGGGAAAAGACCCCCGGCGGCCGCGACGAGAACAACCCGGATGTCTCGAAAAAGAACAGGCCGACCCTGGGCATGGCGATTCTGATCGACATGAAGAAGAAGGCCGGTGCCGACCAGTGGGAGGGCCAAGTCTACAACGCCAAGGACGGCCAGCTTTACGCGTCGACCATCACACCCGCTGGAACGGACCAGCTCGAGATCAAGGGCTGCGTGCTCGGCTTTCTCTGCGGCGGCGAGACCTGGACCCGAGTCGGACCGCCGATTCCGTCGAGCCCCGCCAACAGCATGGCCAAGGGCTCACCGAAGACCACCGGCGCGGCGCCCAAGACGGCCGCGACCGCAGCGCCCGCCGCTCCAAAGAGCGCCGCCGCGAGCGCAAAACCCGCCCAGAAGGGTGCCGCCGATCCCGTCGGCGACATCTGCCTACTCCCTGAGATTGCGGGGTTTGCCCATTAGGGCCGGCTGAAACAGCAGCACGGCGGCGAGCGTGGTCACCAGCGACAGCGCGAGCAGCTTGCCCATGCTGGACGTGCCGGGATGGCTCGACAGCCACAGGCTGCCGAACGCGGTGGCCGTCGTCAGCGCGCTGAAAAAGATCGCCCGCGTCAGGCTGGTCTGCAGCAGATTTGTCCTGCCGGAGCGCCAGGCCACGACATAGTAGATCTTGAAGGCGACGCCGACGCCGAGCAGCAACGGGAAGGCGACGATATTGGCGAAGTTGAGCGGCAACCCAATCAACACGCAGATCTCGAGCGTCACTGCGCCCGCAACCAGGAGCGGCACCAAGGTCATCAGCACATCGGTGAATCGCCGCAACGTGACCCACAACAGCAGGCTGATGACGACCAGCGCATAGATGCCGGCCATGATGAAGGCGCGCACGACGGTATCGCCCGATTTCAGGATCGAGACCGGACCGCCGATCGCGGCCGGCTCGGCCGCGAGCACGGCCGCGGCGAACTTGCGCAAGGTGTCGTTGTCGTTGGGATCGCCGCGCGGCAGCGCCTCGACGCGGATCACGCCGTCCTTGCTCTTCCAGGCATTGACCAGATCAGGCGGCAGCGACTTCAGCGTGACCGGCTCGGCCTGCATCGCGTTCCTGAGCTGATCGAACACGATCTTCATCGGCGTGATGAAGACCTCCTGCGCCTTGTTGCGGGTCGCCTCGTCCGCGTTGGCGAGCTTCTCGAGCCCATCCGCAAGCCGCCGCGAGGCGGTAGCGCCGGGTCCCTTGTCGTTGCCTGCAGTCCTGCGCAAGGCCTCGACCGAGGATTTCAGCGCGTCGACGTTTTCCTGGTCGGAAGGCGCAGCGTCGACCTGGTCCGGGTTGAGCGCGGGGTTGATCACCTTGGCACCCTGCGCAATCAGCTTCAGCTTCGGTGCCTGATCCGATGGCACGAAGCTGTCGAGGGACATCACCCGCAGCACCTCCGGCAGCTTCTCGAGCCTCGCCTCGATCTGCCTCGCCTGCTCTTCCGAATTGGTCAGCACGTTGATGGCGTTGGCGCCGGTGTTCGGATCCTTGCGCAGGTCAAGGAAGGTCGCGATCGACTCCGCCCTGGGGTTGCGCAGGTTCATCGGGTTGAAGTCGAACTTCATGTAGTAGAGCAGCGGCAGGCCGCCGACGGCGAGCAGCAGCGTGCCGCCCACGATCACCACGCGGTGCTTCTCCAGGAAGTGATCGAGCGGCGCCAGGAAGGCGTAGCCGACCGGCTCCTTCTCGCCGGGCGGGTTGAGCAGCTTCAAGAGCGCAGGCAGCACGGTGATCGAGGAGAGGAATGCCACCAGCATGCCGACGCCGGCGATCTGCCCGAGCTCGGAGATGCCCTTGTAGTCGGTCGGCATGAAGCAGAGGAAGCCCGCTGCCGTCGCCATCGCGGCCAGCGACAGCGGGATCGCCGAGCGCTTGGCGCCCAGCACAAGCGCAGACGTGAGATCATTGACCTTGTAGCGCTCCGAGCGATAACGGACGCTGTACTGAATGCCGAAATCGACGCCGAGACCGACGAACAGCACGGCGAAGGCGATCGACAGCAGGTTGAGCGAGCCGACCATCATCAGGCCCGCGGCCGTCGTGATCGCAAGCCCGACGAACAGGTTGACGAACACGGCGAAGATGATCTTCGCCGAATGCAGCGCGAGCCACAGGATCAGCAACACCACCAGGACGGTGCCGATGCCGTTGACGACGGCGCCTTCCTGCACCGTGGCATATTCCTCGTTTGCGATCGGGACCGGACCTGTCAGGCGCACCCGCGCCTGGTATTTGGTCGGGAAATCCAGATCGGCCGCGGCCTTGCGGATCGCATCCGTTGCGCCCTTGCCAGGCTCGAGCGCGTTGTAGTCGAGGACCGGCTTGAACTCGATGAAGGCGCGCTTGTCCGAGTCGGAAAGCGGCTTGTCGCTGACGAGCTCGCGCCAGGAGAAAATCGCGTTGCCCTTGCCCAGGACAGTCTCGACCGTCTGCGCGATCAGGTTGAAGGGACGTTCGGTATTGTCGAGCTTCACCTGGCCCCGCTTGACGCCGGCAAGCCCGGTCTCCAGCGCGCCGGTGAGACCGCGGATCGAGGGATCGCCGGCCATGATCTCGATCAGGGGCGCCGCGGATTCGAACTGCCCGGTGATCTTGCCGACCTCTTCGGTCGGCAGGAACAGCAGCCCGTTCTTCTCGAAGAATTCGCCGGTGCCGAGCTGCTGCATCGACACGAAATTGGTCCTGTCGTCCCTCAGCTTGGCGTAGAGCGAGTCGGCCGCAGCCGTCGTCATCTCGGGCGTTGCCGCCTCGACGACGGCCAGAATGGTCGCGTCACGGTCGAAGGCACGGTCGAAGGCCTGGTCGCGTTGCCGCCAGTCGAGATTTTGCGCGATCAGCGAGTTGATATCGGTGTTGATGGCGAAATGGCGCGCCGCGTAGTAGCCCGCGCCGACCGCCAGCAGGAGCCCGGCGACGACGACGAGGGTGGCAAATCGGGTGCAGGCTCGGACGATCGCAACGACTATACTTTGCAGCACATCTTCTCTTTCTGGCTTTAAAACAGCTTGCCGGAAACGCCCGCTGTTTATCGGAGTTCCCCCGCGAAACCTATCGCTGTTTTGGGCGGTTTGACCCGTCGGGAGGTTCGAGGAATTGACGGAAGTCAATGGTCGCGCGGGCGGTATAGACGGCCAGTTGAGGCGGTAAAGTGACGAAGGGGTGAGACCGTTGCCTTAACCTTGCAGCATCATAATACCGTTAATGGAACTGAGCACGCGATCCACCTTTCCTCGCGCCCGTTTTTTTGACACAAGGCCTATGTGCCTCCATGCGCTTGGGGCCAAACGGACGGGTGGGCTGCTACCGCTGATGCGGAACCAATGGTGCGGATATTGCACTATTGGCATGTATCGGGGGCCGCCGGGGACAACTGAACGGATTTGGTGCAACTTGCGTAATGGGCGTCCTATGGAAGTTTATCTAGCGCAGCCGCGCGGCTTTTGTGCCGGCGTGGTGCGTGCCATCGAGATCGTGGAGCGGGCGCTCGAGAAGTACGGCCCGCCCGTCTATGTGCGCCACGAGATCGTGCACAACAAATACGTCGTCGAGAGCTTGAAGAAGAAGGGCGCAATCTTCGTCGAGGAGCTGTCCGAGGTTCCGGCGAAATCGATGACCGTTTTCAGCGCCCATGGCGTGGCCCGCAGCGTCGAGGAAGAGGCTGCCGCGCGCGACCTTCCTGTGCTGAATGCGACCTGTCCCTTGGTCACGAAAGTTCACAACCAGGGGAAGCGCTACATCTCCAAGGGCCGTACCCTGATACTGATCGGCCATGCCGGCCATCCCGAGGTCGAGGGAACCATGGGTCAGGTTCCAGGCCCCGTTTTGCTGGTCCAGAGCGTCGAGGAGGTTAAGGCCCTGACCCTGCCGGCGGATCGGCCGGTGGCCTACATCACCCAGACCACGCTCTCGGTGGACGACACCAGGGACATTATCGCGGCCCTCCAGGCCCGTTTTACAGATATTCAAGGCCCCGACATCCGGGATATCTGCTATGCGACACAGAACCGCCAATCTGCGGTAAGGGACTTGAGTAAGCTGGTCGACGTGATCTTGGTGGTGGGCGCTGCCAACAGTTCCAACTCGAACCGGCTCCGCGAAATCGGCACTGAGGCCGGCGTGGCGAGTTATCTGGTCGCCGATGGCAGCGTGCTAAATCCGGAATGGTTGAAAGACGCCAAGACCGTCGGCATCACAGCCGGCGCCTCGGCACCTGAGGTTCTCGTGGATGACGTGATCGAAGCCCTGCGACGGATCGGACCGGTCTCGGTCTCGGTGCTCCCGGGTCGCGAGGAAAACATCGAATTCCGGCTTCCGGCGGAACTCGCCGCAAGCTGACCTACCTGAATTCCAAGCCCAGAAAGAAACGTGTGATGGCAATACCCTTCTTCAAGGAAATGCGTATCGGCGGCTATTTGCTCAAGCAGAAACTGCTTGGCCGCAAACGCTATCCGCTCGTGCTGATGCTGGAGCCGCTGTTCCGCTGCAACCTCGCCTGCGTCGGTTGCGGCAAGATCGACTACCCGGACGCGATCCTCAACCGCCGCATGACGGCGCAGGAGTGTTGGGACGCCGCCGACGAGTGCGGCGCGCCGATGGTGGCGATTCCCGGCGGCGAGCCGCTCATCCACAAGGAGATCGGCGAGATCGTGCGCGGCCTCGTGGCGCGCAAGAAATTCGTCTCGCTCTGCACCAACGCGCTTCTGCTCGAGAAGAAGCTCGACCTGTTCGAGCCCTCCCCGTACCTGTTCTTCTCGGTGCATCTGGACGGCTTGAAGGATCACCACGACAAGGCAGTGTCGCAGAAGGGCGTGTTCGACCGCGCCGTGTCCGCGATCAAGGCGGCGAAGGCGCGCGGCTTCACGGTCAACGTCAATGCCACCATCTTCGATGGCCATCCGGCGGAAGAGATCGCAAAGTTCCTGGACTTCACCACCGAGCTCGGCGTCGGTGTTTCGATGTCGCCGGGCTACGCCTATGAGCGTGCGCCGGACCAGGAGCACTTCCTCAATCGCACCAAGACCAAGAAGTTGTTCCGCGACGTCTTCGCGATGGGCAAGGGCAAGAAGTGGAACTTCATGCATTCTGGCCTGTTCCTGGACTTCCTCGCCGGCAACCAGGAATACGAGTGCACGCCTTGGGGCATGCCCGCGCGCAACATCTTCGGCTGGCAGAAGCCCTGCTATCTGCTCGGCGAAGGCTATGCCAAGACCTTCAAGGAGCTGATGGAGACCACCGATTGGGAAACCTACGGCACCGGCAAGTATGAGAAGTGCGCCGACTGTATGGCGCATTGCGGCTACGAGCCGACGGCGGCCACCGCTGCGCTGACGAACCCGATCAAGGCGGCCTGGGTCGCGATGCGCGGCGTCAAGACCTCGGGTCCGATGGCGCCGGAGATCGACCTCTCCAAGCAGCGCCCGGCGCAGTACATCTTCTCGGAGCAGGTCCAGAAGAAGCTTTCCGAGATCCGCCGCGACGAGGCGCTCGCTGCCGAGCAGAAGGCCTCGACCGCGGCGTAAGCGGCGGAACATCGATGATAGCAAAAGGCCCGATCGCGTTTCGATCGGGCCTTTTTGTATGTCTCGCTTATCCGGTTCGAAACCCCTCAAATCGTCTCGGGAACAGGCCCGTCGCTGCCGATCAGGAAGTCGCGGCTGACGCGCAAGGAGCGCAGTGCGCGGTTGAAGTCGATGCCGGTGGAGACCAGCGCGCGCAGCGTCCCTGGATTGCGCACGACGCCGCGCAAGATCGTCGCCACGTCGATCTGGCCATTCGGCTTGATCGCCTCGCGCGCCAGCGCCGGCAAGGCGCGGTGGGCGGGGTCGCTGATGACCCGGAGCGCGGCGAACGGCAGGTCTGCCTCGGCGGCGTAGGCAGCCGCGATATGGCTCTCCATGTCGACGGCGGCTGCGCCTGTTTCGGAATGGAGCGCCGCCTTGCACGACCGGCCGGTGACCACCTGTTCGGCACCGGCGAGACTGCCACGCACGACGCGGCGGCGTCCGGAGGTCAGCCTGTCAATGAGGTCGTCGCTGAGCGACAGGCCGGCGGCCCAGCGGGCGTCGCCCGCGAGCACCTCGGTCGCGACCACGACGTCGCCCGACCGGAGCGTGGGATCGAGCCCGCCTGCCACACCGAAGGAGATCACGCCCCGGATGCTCTCGGGATCCACCACCGTCAGAAGCGCCCGCAGCTGCGTCGGGCTGCTGGAAGAGCAAATAACGGCCATCCCGGGCCCTGCCGCGATGCGGGCCTCCTGAACCAGACCGGTCACAATTAGTATCGGCCGCAGGTCTATTGCATTACCCGCGGAGCCCCCGTCCCCCGTCCCCAAAGTCACATTCCGACCCCTACCACCCTGCTGTTGGTGTTCCGCAAGTTCCGATACCGCGCCAGCGCCCACAGCGGGAAGAACTTCGAGTAACCATGATACCGTAGATAGAATACGCGGGGGAAGCCTGTCGCCGTGTAGCGCTGCTCGTCCCACAGCCCTTTTTGGTTCTGTGTTGCAATCAGGTACTCCACCCCGCGGGCGACGGCCGGATGATCGACCTCACCGGCCGCCATAAGGGCAAGCAAGGCCCATGCCGTTTGCGAGGCGGTCGAGGGCGCCGCCTCCCAACCCTTGTAGTCGAGCCGGTAGCTGACGGCGTCCTCGCCCCAGCCGCCGTCCTTGTTCTGGATCGAGACCAGCCAGTCGGCCGCCTTGCGAATCATCGGGTCGGCGTGACCGAGGCCGGCCGCATTCAGCGCACACAGCACCGACCAGGTTCCGTAGATGAAATTCATGCCCCAGCGGCCATACCAGGAGCCCTCCGGGTGCTGGGTCCGCCGGAGATAGGCGACGCCATCGGCCAGGTGCTTGCTGGTCTTCTCGGTCTCGCCCAGCTGGGCCAGCATCGAGATGCAGCGCGCGGTGACGTCCTCGGTCGGCGGATCGAGCAGCGCGCCATGGTCGGAGAACGGTATGTTGTTCAAATAATATTCGAGGTTGTTCACGTCGAAGGCAGCCCAGCCGCCGTCGTCGCTCTGCATGCCCTCGATCCATTCCCGGCCACGATCGATCGCGGCGTCGTAGCCGGCCGTGCCGTGCTCGCGCCGCATGCGGTCCATCGACATCACCACGACGGCGGTGTCGTCGAGATCGGGATAGTGGGCGTTGTTGTACTGGAAGGCCCAGCCGCCGGGGCGCGTCTCGGGCCGCTTCACCGCCCAGTCGCCCTTCACCTCCAGCTCCTGCTTCGGAATCAGCCAGTCGAGGCCCTGCTTCGCAGCCGGTACGGCTTGCGTGCCGCCAGCCTCGAGCAGCGCATGGGCCGTCAGCGTCGTGTCCCAGATCGGCGAGACGCAGGGCTGGCAATAGGCTTCGTCGTCCCTGATCACGAGCAGCTTGTCGATGCCCCGGCGCGTGGTCGCGCGGGGCGGATAGCTCTCGTCCTTGCCGAGCGCGTCGTACATCATGACGATGTTGGCCATCGGCGGATAGATCGCGCCCATGCCGTCCTCGCCGTTCAGCCGTTCCTCCGTGAAGGCGAGCGCAGCGTCGATCGCGCGCTTGCGCAAGCTCTTGGGAAACAGCGGCTCGATGACACGCAAGATGGCATCGAGCGAGCGGAACAGCACGAACCAGGCCATGCTCTGGTGCGGCGCCTTGGCGGTCATGCCGATCGACCGCGGATCCTGGAGGAATAGCTCGTCGATGCCGACGGCCTTTGGATTGCGCGCGCGCGGCTTGAGCGCCGCGAGCACCATCAGCGGCACCATGGTGGTGCGCGCCCAATAGGAGATCTTGTTGAGATGGAACGGCGACCAGAACGGCAACAGCACGATCTCGACCGGCAGCACCGGCACCGCGCGCCACGTCACGACGCCGAACATCGCAAGCGTGAAGCGGGTGAAGACGTTGCTATGAATCGCGCCGCCGCGCGAACGGATCGCCTCGCGCGCCCGCACCATGTGCGGCGCATCGATGGAATCGCCGATCATCTTGAGCGCGAAGTAAGCCTTCACGCTCGCGCTCATGTCGAACTCGCCGTCATGCACCAGGGGCCAGCCACCATGGGCGCCCTGCACACGGCGCAGATAGTTGCCGATCTTGGCCTCGAGCCCGGCGTCGACCGGCTCGGCGAGATGGTGCCGCAGCAGGATGTACTCCGCCGGAATCGTGCAGTCGGCCTCGAGCTCGAACACCCAATGGCCGTCGGATTGCTGGAAGCCGAGCAATCCTTGCGTGGCCGACGCAATGCTCGTTTCCAAGACTTCGCGGTCGGTCGCGCTCTTGTTCACGGAATGCATCTCGCTCGATATCTCCGATAGTTGCTGGGATAATTGACCGGGACCAAAGCCCGTCAGGTCCGCCGTGCGGCCAGGACCAAATCGGCGGCGCGATCGCCGGACCGGACCGATCCCTCAATGGTTGCTGGCAATCCCGTAGCAGTCCAGTCGCCCGCAAGAAACAGGTTTTTCAGCGCGGTGACCGGCCCGGGACGCAAGGCATTCTGCTCGGGCGTGGCGGCAAAAGTGGCGCGGCGCTCGCGCACGATCTGCCAAGGGGGCAATTCGCCGGCAACGCCGCCCGCGTCGCAGACCTCGTTCCAGATCGTCTGCGCGAGTTCTTCGCGCGGCATCTCGACCAGCCGATCGCCATTGCTGATGGTGACTGACAACCGGTTCGGGAAGGCGAACAGCCATTCGACGACACCGCCGATCACGCCCAGGATGGGGGCCGAGCCCGGCGGCGGCTCAAAGCGGAAATGCGCATTCACGATGGCGCGGAATTGCGTCGGCGTCTTCAAGCCGGGCAGCAACGAGGCGGCGGCACGCGGCGGCACCGCCATCACGATCATATCGTCGGGCCCGATCGCGACGACATCCTCGCCGCCGAAATTGAGCGCGCTGACCTTGCCGTCCGTGGTCGCGTATGAGCGCAGCTCATGGCCGAGCTGCACGGAATGGCCGCGCTCGGCCAGGAACTTCACCGCGGGCTCGATCAGCACCGCGCTTAAGCCGTCGCGCGCAATCAGCGGCCGGCAGGCCTGGCCGCCGGCGAGCAGCGTCTCCCGCACGATCGCGCCAGCAAGGCCCGCCGAACCCTCGGGCGGATCGACGTTGAGCGCCGCGAGCAACAGCGGCTGCACCAGACGCTGATACAGCACGCCCTCGCAGGGGATCGACTTGCCGACCAGCGTCTCCTCCGACGCCCAGATCAGCGGCGCGAGCTTGAGATAGTCGGTCAGTCCGGTGTCGGGGACACGACGGCTCTCGTCGAATACCCAGCCCGGCAGACGGCTGTCGCCGAGATCGAGCTGCCAGCGCTGCCCCGTCTTCAGATCAACGAAGGGAAACTGCGCGCGCGCCGGGCCCACCAGCCCCGCCTCGGTGCCGATCGAGCGTGCATAGGCGAGCGCGTGGCGGTTGCCCGACAACAGGAGATGGTTGCCGTTGTCGATGACGAGATTGGTCGCGCCGTCGAAATAGGAGCGGCAGCGACCGCCGGCCTGCTGCGTCGCCTCGTGCACGGCGACCTGGAAGCCGGCATTGGCGAGCCGCACCGCGGCTGAGAGGCCGGAAATGCCGGCACCGATGATGTGAGCTGTCTTTTGCATCAGAAAAAAGCGTAGCGGAGAAGGATGGCGATACGTGCGGCCTTGGACACGCGCACGGGCGCGCGGGGCGCGGCAAAGCCGCGTTCCAGCAAGAGGTCCAGAATGGCGTGATAATATTTCGACATGATCCGTGGCGCACGCACCGCGCGGCGCTTGTTGCGCGCCATGATCTCATCCGACTTCTCGAAATGCGCCTGCGCGCGCTGGGCGAGCGGCAGGCAGACCTTCGGCAGCGCGCGTTCTGCGATCACGCGCTGCGGATCGCTGGAGGTGATGCCGGCATGCAGCAAGCCCTCGCGCGGCAGATAGAGCCGGCCGAGGCCAGCGTCCTCGTCGATGTCACGCAGGATGTTGGTGAGCTGGAGCGCGCGGCCCAGATGATGGGCGAGCAGGATGCCATCCTCTTCGGGCATGCCGAACACCCGCACCGACAGGCGTCCCACGGCACTCGCGACGCGATCGCAGTAGAGATCGAGGATCGCCATGTCAGGCGCGCGGATGTCCTGCGGCACGTCCATCTCCATGCCATCGACGATGGCGAGGAAATCCTCCCGCTTCAATCCGAAGGTCTTCACCGAGGCGACGTAGTCGGCGAGCCGTGGCGGCGGGTGGCCCTGATAGAGCGCATCGATGTCGTTGCGCCATTCCTGGAGCGCGGCGAGGCGCTCATCGCGCGGACCGTTGGAATCGGCGATGTCGTCGACCTGGCGGCAGAAGCTGTAGATCTGGAACATCGCCTCGCGCTGGTGGCGCGGCAGGATCCGCATCGCAGCGTAGAATGAGCTGCCGGATGCGGTCGAGCCATAATTGGCGCCGGGCGAGGTCGCCTCAAGCGTCATGGGCCGGCCCCGGATTGGAGATTGGCTTGCGCCCGAAGGCGCGACGACCGATTTCGCCGGCGATGCCGGCGAGGCTGAAGGTGAGGAGCTCGGCCTTGTTCAGATGCACGCGTTCGCGCAGGGGATCGCGCACCTTGAGCAGGCGCACGATGCGGTCGGCATAGGCCTGGATCACCGAGATATCGAGGCCGAGGCGGAAGTCCCGCACCTCGGCGGAAAGAGACTTGCTCTCGTTCAGGAGCTCTTCGTTGCGCGCGGCGAGCGCCTGGAGACAGGCCAGCATCTGCGGCGGCGAATGATCGCCGCCGAGCTGCTCGACCGACGCGCCGCTTGCGGCCAGCGCATCGCGCGGCAGGTAGACGCGGTTGAGCGCGCGAAAGTCCTTGCCGCAATCCTGGAGGTGATTATTGATCTGCAAGGCGGCGCAGAGTGCATCCGAAGCAACCCAGGTCGAGGTCGCCTCGCCGTGCACGTCGAGCATGAAGCGGCCGACCGGCATCGCCGAGTAGCGGCAATAGTGGATGACCTCATCCCAGGTCTCGTAGCGCAGCTTCGTCACGTCCATGCGGAACGCGATCAGCACGTCGAGCGCATGGCGCGGCGGCATGCCGCGCTCGGCCAGCGCTCGGCGGAGATTGACGGCCTCGGCCTGCGAGTTGCCGTTGCCGTTGAGCTCGGCCTCGAGCAGGTCGAGATAGGCGAGCTTCTCTTCAGCCGGCAACGTCGCATGGTCGGCGATGTCGTCGGCGGTGCGAACGAAATTGTAGAAGGCGAGGATCAGCGCGCGGTGACGCGGATGAATGATCCACGACGCGACGGGAAAATTCTCGTCGCGGTCACCCTTGCCGGATCGCAATTCGCTCGCAGTGGTCATCGAGGACTGGTTAACAATCGTCTGAACAGGAAGGCTTTTTTAGGCGCCCGGCCAAGCCGTCGCGGCCCCCATATAGGGGAATATGCCCGCAAAACCAACCTGTCTCGCGGGGTCCCCTGCCCTCGCGAATCGAGGTCGCCGCAAAGGCGGGCCCGTGAACGCTCCACGGGCCACGCGAAAGCTTATTGGTTGTGGGTCTTCAGGACCTGATCGCAAGCCTGCGAGATCTTGGCCCGATTCTCCTTCAGGCAGGCCAGAATCGTGAAATCGCCCTGATCGATGACCGGACGGCAGAACTTCTGCACGTCGCGCGTGCAGGCCTTCTGCTCTTCGGCCGTGCCGCGCCCCTGCTGGGGCTGCTGGGCGAACGCCGCGGTCGAAAGGGATGCCGACAGCAGGGTGAGAGCGAGGAGATATTTACGCATTGTAGTCCTTCATTCTGACGGCAGAATCTCTCCGTTCCCGGACAGCACAGGGCGGACGACCGGAACGGATTGTTCTGATGGCGTTGCCGCGGAGCGCGCAGCAGTGGAGACAGCACAAGCACTGGCAAATGCGGCCAAATTGGCACCGAATCCACCACATCGCGCCTTCGCACGGCTTTCATTGGCAGATGTAACAGATTGATACTATGAGATTATTTAGGCAGGCGGTGTTTTGCCATGGACCTGTTGCAGACATGCATCGCAAACCCTTGCAACGGCGTCGAAAAGACACAAGTGAAACCGCGCGCGGAACAGCGAAAAAGCAGCCGCAAGGGTTCGCCGTTCTGACACCTCGGGTGGTTATGGTTTGAACCTGCCAGCGGATGGGGACACTAAACCTTCGATGCGGCGAGACGTTCTATTAGGAGCGAACGTCATTCAGAAAACGGGATATTCGAACATGAAATTCTTTGGACGGTCTGGACTCGCGATCAAGGCGGCAGGCATTGGCGCCGCGCTGCTGTTCTCGGTTTCGGCGAGCCACGCTCAGTCGTCCGGCCCCTTTGCTGGCTTCGACGGCGCGTGGTCGGGCACCGGCACGGTGGCGCTGTCCGACGGCTCCACCGAGCGCATCCGCTGCAAGGCGGACTACAAGGTCGCGGCCAGCGGTCTCGGCCTGAAGCAGGCGCTGCACTGCGCCAGCGACAGCTACAAGTTCGACCTCACCAGCGACGTGACGAGCCAGGGCGACCGCATTTCGGGCAATTGGAGCGAAGCCAGCCGCAACATCTTCGGCAATCTGCAGGGCACCGCCGGCGGCGGCCAGATCGACGTGTTCGTCGAGGCCAACGGTTTTGCCGCCAACCTGACGCTGCGCACCAACGGCAACAAGCAGACGGTGCAGATCAGCTCCAAGGGCGAGATCCGCGGCGTCAACATCACCATGGTGAAGAGCTGAAGCGCTTCGCCTCACCCGACGAGCAGACAATATGGCCCCTGGTTCTCGCGAGCCGGGGGTTTTTCATGACATGAATTCTTCAACATGGACCCATTCGCAGAACCCCTGCTCAACCAAGCGCCCACTTAGCGGCAAGCACTACGACGAGACGGTCGGCTACCACCGCGGCATCGAGGCGACGCTTCTAGCGCGCAAACTCACGGTCTCGCACGAGACGCGGTACCGTGAGGACGACTTCAAATTCCAATCCGTACGGGATCGTCCGTATCGAGGCGTGAGCAAGAGGCGGCGCGAGCCGCTCCGGCTCAGATCGCGCGTTTGTCAGCCCCGTGAATCTTCTCGTGCAGGTTGATCAGCCACATCGCCGTCGGGCGCAGGATGAAGAGGTCGGCGACCAGCGCTGCCACCATCGAGAACGCGCTGAGCCAACCGAATAGCCGCAGCGACGGCAGATCGGAGAATACGGTGACGACGAGACCGCAGGCGAGCACCACGGTGGTCAAGATCAGCGCGGGGCCGACCAGCACGGTGGCGCGCTCCACCGCAAGCGCCGAGGAGACCCCGGGCTTGCTCTCCAGCCGCAGGCGATTGAGGAAGTGGATGGTCGCGGAAAGGCCCAGGCCGAACGAGACGGTCAGCGCCACGACGCTGGCGAATTGCAGCCCCTCGCCCATCGCCCACAGCACCGTTCCCGACATCACCACCGGGAAGATGCCCGGCAGGATGCAGGCGAACATCACCACCCAGGAGCGGAAGGCGAGGCCAATGAAGATCGCGACGAGCGCGAACTCGACGGTGAGCCCGCGGTTCAGCTTCTCGATCATGCTGGCCGAGTTGCGCGCGGCGATAGCCGCAAGGCCGGTCACCGCGACCTCGTAGCCGGGATGCTTCTTGCGGACGGCATCGAGCTCCTGGTCGAGCTTGTCGACGATAGGCAGGAGCTGACTGGAATCCTTGTCCGGCACGCGGCCTGCGACCACGACTGCGTCCTGCTCGGCATCGATGAACCGTCGCACCAGATGCTCGGGAATGACGTTCACATATTCCTTCAGCGTCGCGACGTCCGAGCTGCCCGCCTTTTCCGACAGCCAGCGGCGCAGCGTCTCCAGCGACCAGACGTTACCGACGCCGGCCGCCTTCTCCACGGTCGCGTGCACGTCGGCAATGGTTTCCAGCGTCTCTGCCGAATAGAGCGTTTCACCCTTGGGGAACGTGATCAGGACGTTGACGGGATTGGCGCCGGTCAGCTTGGCGTCGAGCCGGTTGCTGGCGGCCACGGCCTGGCGCTTGTCCGGCACCTGATCGGCAAGGCGGTAGCGTGGCTGGAGGTTGGCGTAGATGACGCCGAGGCTCGCTACGAACAGCACCGCGATCAGGCTGAACAGTCCGGGCCGACCCACCATGCGCACCGCGATCCAGTAGCAGAAGTTGCGCAGCGCCTGCACGCCGGCGTCCGCGCTCTGGAATTTGACGGCAAAGATCTTTTCGTTGCGCACGAACAGAACGCCGAACACCGGCACCAGCGACAGCACCGTAACCAGCGCGATGATGGTCGCAGCCAATCCCGCCTCGCCGAATTTGCGGATCAGGTCGGAGTCGGAGAATTGCAGCGCGATAAAGGAAATGCCGGCGGTGCCGTGCGTCAGCACGCAGGCAGGTCCGACCACCAGCACCGCATTCTTGAACGCGGTGAACTTGTCCTGCCCTGCGATCAACCGGTCGCGCGCGGCGAAGGTGAGCTGCATCGAGTCCGAGAAGCTGATGACCATGATGAGCGGCGTCATCACGTTCAGGAACATGTTGAGATTGAAGTTGGCCCAGCCGAGCGCGCCCAGCGCCAGGAGGATCGCGATCATCGGCGGGAACGCCGCCACCACCATGAAGGAGATTTTTCGGAAGAAGATGATGGCGATGATGCAGCCGGCGAGAATGCCGAGGATGTTGTAGGTCAAGCCGTCGCGCTCGACCGCGTTGCGGATCTCGAGCTGCATCACCGGCACGCCGGAGAGCTGCACGCTGAGCCCGGTGTCGCCGAGATCCTCCTTCATCAGCGCGCGGATGTCGCCGACGACCTTGCCGAGCTTGCTCGAGGCAACCACCTCCGGATCGAGGGAGAGCACGACCAGCGCGAGGGTGCCGTCCTCCGACAACAGCTTGCCGCGGATGATCTCGTTGCTTTTGACGGTCTCGATGAACTTGTCGTAGGCGGCGCCTTCGGGCAGCTCGGCCGGGAACAGCGCGGCGGGCAGCTTGCCTGGCGCCGGCGCCTGGCGCGCGGAGAACAGCGAAACGAGGCCACGCGTGCCTTCGACGAGCTGCATGTCGGTGATGAAGTCGCGCAGCTTCATGAGATTCTCGCGCGCCAGTAGGTTCTTGCCCTCGATGACCACGAGGACGTCGAACTCCTCGGCCGGGAACTTCTTGGTCACTTCCTCGTACTGGTGGAATTCGCGGCTGTTGGACCGGAACAGCTGCGACAGCGAATCGTCGATCTTGATCCGCTCGATGCCGAAGACGGCCCCGACGATCAGTGCGATGAGGATCAGGCAGGACAGGACCGGCGCGCGGACGGCGATCAGTCCGATGCGTTCGAGTCCAAAAGCGATGGAGGACGAAGGTCCCTGCTCGACCTTGTCGACATGAACCTCACTCTCGCTGTGCTTTTCGAGCATGCCTTGTCCAGTTCCTAAATCGGCTCGGTCGGTGAGCTTATGCGTCCCGCATATCGGCCTGAAACGCCATACAGATGGGAGGCTTGCCCTTTGAAAATGCGCGGGAAATCGCCGCGAGGGGTTTAGCAGGTCGGCACGGCCCCTCGCAAGCACACGCTGGGCAACAAAATCGATCAAGATGCGGCAATTTCGGCTCTTGATGGCTCATTCCGGCAGCGCTGCGCCGATTCGCGCCGGGGGATCGCCACTCTCGTCCTTCAGCGCCACGCCGGTCACGCCCCGCGACAGGCCTGCGCGGACCAGCCAGGCGATCTTGAAGGCCGCCTCGCCATAACTGAGCCCAGCCTGATGGATGTTGGAGACGCAATTGCGCTCGGCATCGCTACGGCCAGGCTTGGGCGCAAAGGTCAGGTAAGCCCCGAGGCTGTCAGGAGCCGACAATCCCGGTCGCTCGCCAATCAGCATCACGACCATGGATGCACCGAGAATGGCGCCGATCTCGTCGCCCAGCGCGACACGGGTGCCTGAGGCGACAATGATGTGGCCGACCGCGACAGGCGGCGCATCGGCGAGGGCCGGCAGCAGCGCGCGCAACAACCCAACCGCGTGCGCATGCACCGCCGTTGGCGACAATCCATCGCCGATCACGATCGCAATCCGGCCGCGGTCCGCGGCGCGCACCGCGAGATGCTCGGCGCAGGTCGGATCGAGCTGGCGTCCGAGGTCCGGACGCCGCAGATAGTCGCCGCGATCGGCGGCGCGGCTCCTCGTCGCAAGGATGGGAACGCCGAACTCGGCTAGCTCCGCGATCATCCGCTCGACGTCGAAGACGGCATGCACGGCGTCGCGGGCGCGCGCGTGATCGAGCGTGAAGTCGAGCAGCGGCTTGGTCGGCAGGCTCGCCCCACTGCGCCCGAGCGCCACACGCGCGGGTGTTAGCGTCCGCAGGTCCAGGGTCGGGCGGTTCGGGACGGATGGGCTAGACATGTCGCGTCATTCGGCGGGAACGGATGCCTCGCGCAGCCGCAGCGAGTAGTTCGACGCGTTCTGCTGGCCGCTCGATGCCGCGCGCGCGAAGGTGATGAGATGATGCGCGATCATGGTGCAGCCGATCAGGCCTTCGAGATCGCCGCGCCTGATCCGGCCCAGCGCAAACTTCCAGAATACGCGTTTGTAGTCGCCGAGCACGCCGACCTTCCAGAAGATGTTGCGCAGCATGACGAGACCGCGCCTGATATTGGGCCAGGTCTTCATCTCCGCAGGCACCGGCACCCTGAGGCGGTTGGCATAGGTGTAGTCGCACTGGTGCTGATAGCGCGCATAGACCTTCTCGGGCGCGTAGGCCCGCTCCATGCAGAACTTCCAGGACGCCACGACATCATCATAAGGCAACAGGAAGTTGACGTTGGAATCGCGGCCCTCGTCGTTGATCAATCGGCCCTCGCGCTCGAGCCGGTCCCACAGCGGCGTCTTGGGCAGCGCCTGAAGCAGATTGATGGTGAGCAGCGGGATGCGGGATTCATCGACAAAGGAAAGCAGCGCATCCGACGTATTCGGCTTGTCGGTGTCGAGCCCCATGATGATGCCGGACACCACTTCCATCCCGTAGGAGTTGATGGTGCGCACGCCCTCCAGGATCGGGACCATCATGTTGTGGTCCTTCTGCATCGCGTGCAGCGCATCGGGATCGGGCGTTTCGATGCCGCAGAAGATGGTGATGAAATAGGCCTCGCGCATCTTCTCGAGGATCTCGGGGCGCTTGGCGATGTTGAGCGTCGCCTCGCAGGCGAGCCGCATCACGTAGCCGGTCTTCTTCTGCCACTCGATCAGGTGCGGCAGCAGGTCCATCGCCGCCTTGCGGTTGCCGATGAAATTGTCGTCGACGAAATAGACCGTGTCGGTCATGCCGCATTCGCGCAGGCGGTCGAGCTCGGCGATGATCTGCTGCGGCGTCTTGATGCGCGGATTGCGGCCATAGAGGCCGGGGATGTCGCAGAACTCGCACTGATAGGGACAGCCGCTGGAATACTGGATGCTGCCGAGGAAATACTTCTTCACCTCCGCAAGCTCGTAGGCGGGGATCGGAAATTCCGTCATCGGGACGCGATCGTTGGTCGTCAGCACCACCTGCTGCGCCGGGCGCGCGGTCTCGCGCGACAAGATCGCGATCAGCTCATTGGTGGCATCGCCGAGCTCGCCGACATGGAGATAGTCGAAAGACGGATAGTAATCCGGGCAGGCGCTGACCGAGGGGCCGCCGAGCGCGACGGGCAAATCGTGCTCATGGGCGCGGCGGCAGATATCGTTCATCTGCTGGCGCTGGATGTGCATGCCGCTGACGAAGACCGCTTCCGCCCATTCGAACTCTTCCTCCGTCGTCGGACGCAGGTTCTCGTCGACGAACTTCACCTGCCATTCCCTGGGCAGATAAGCGGAGATGAGCAATAGCCCCTGCGGCGGCATGAAGGCCCTGACGCCGTCGGTCAGGGGATAGGCATGTTCGAATGTACCGAAGGACGAGGTGTAACGCGGGAAGACACAGAGAATATGCCGGATCGTTCCGTTGCTTTCAGCGCGCATCGAGCTTCCCCCAACGACTTCCTACAAACCGTGCAGAATAGACATCAAGACACATAACGTAACGCTGGGCCCGAAATTCCTCAATATTGTGGCATGGGCCTAATTCATGAGACGCACCAATGGTTTCCTCGGTTCATGCCGATTGTCTGTGACCATGCGAAATTTGGGCCGGCTCAGGCGATCAACCGCGAGGCAAAATCGGGTAGCAGCCCCGCATCGCGAGCAAGCCGGAAATCGGCACCCGCAATCCCGCTCTTCGCCAGCCAATCGTCGAATTCCGGCGCGCGGTGCAGGCCGAAGACGTCGCGGACATAGAGCGCGTCATGGAAGGAGGTCGACTGGTAGTTCAGCATGACGTCGTCGGCGCCCGGCACCCCCATGATGAAGGTGACGCCGGCGGCAGCGAGCAGCGTCAGGAGATTGTCCATGTCGTCCTGGTCCGCCTCGGCATGGTTGGTGTAGCAGATGTCGACCCCGAGCGGCAGGCCGAGCAGCTTGCCGCAGAAATGATCCTCCAGCCCAGCGCGGATGATCTCCTTGCCGTCATAGAGATATTCCGGACCAATGAAGCCGACCACGCTGTTGACCAGCAGAGGGCGATACGCGCGGGCGACCGCATAGGCGCGCGCCTCGCAGGTCTGCTGGTCGACGCCGTGATGGGCATTGGCCGACAACGCCGAGCCCTGGCCAGTCTCGAAATACATCACGTTCTGCCCGACTGTGCCGCGCCTCAGTGACAGCCCTGCCTCGTTCGCTTCCCGGAGCAAAGCGAGATCGATACCGAAGCTGCGGTTGGCAGCCTCAGTCCCGGCGACCGACTGGAACACCAGGTCGACCGGTACGCCCTGCCCGATCAGCGACAACGTCGTCGTCACATGGGTGAGCACGCAGCCCTGGGTCGGGACGTTCAGCCGCGCGATGATCTCGTCCAGCAGCCGCAGCAACTGGCCGATGGTCGCAGGGTCGTCGCTCGCCGGGTTGATGCCGATGCAGGCATCGCCCGCGCCGAGCAGGATGCCGTCGAGGATCGAGGCCGTGATGCCCTTGGCGTCGTCGAAGGGATGGTTGGGCTGGAGGCGTGTGCTCATCCGCCCCTTCAGGCCGATGGTGTTGCGGAACGATGTGATCACCTCGCATTTGCGCGCCGCCAGGATCAGGTCCTGGTTACGCATGAGCTTCGACACCGCGGCCGCCATCTCCGGCGTGATGCCGTGGGCCAGCTTTCGCAAACCTTCCGTCGTCGCGGCGTCGGACAGCAGCCAGTCGCGGAAACCGCCAACGGTGAGCGCGGCCACCGGCGCGAAGGCCTTTGCATCGTGGGTGTCGATGACGAGGCGCGTGACCTCGTCGGCCTCATAGGGGATCACGGCCTCCCGTAGGAATTGGCTCAGCGGAACGTCGGCAAGCGCCATCCGCGCCGCGATCATCTCTTCGGCGCTGGCAGCCGCGATCCCGGCCAGCCGGTCACCGGAGCGCGGCGGGGTCGCCTTGGCCAGCAGGTCACGCAGATCAGCGAAGACATAGCTCGTCGCATCGATGGTGTGGCGGTAGACCAAAAGCTCCTCCGGCGTCAGTCGGCCAATGGCCGACGCAGGATCCATCTTGCCCCAAGGTGTACGAGCCCGGCGGCATTGGTGCATGCCGATCTTTGCAGCATGGCATGCCAATCCCGGAAGGCGCCTTGCCGAAAATCGACGACTCCGGCAAGAGACTGATATTCCTTATATTTTCTACGACCAAGGTCTGAGGTGCAACCCTTGCGCGTTAACGCTGCGTCCACCTTCATTCTGCATAGTTTTGTATCAATTTTACCGTTCGTGCTTACTGATCGCACGTAGGCCATTCGGGTCTCTGGAAGCCATGATAATCGACCGAACTGGGAATGCTGCCGGCCTGGCAGGCCGTTTCACGCTCGCCACTAGGCTCTATTCGATCTTCGCGCTGTTCGCGCTGCTCACCGCCGCAATCGCTCTGCTGTCAGATTACAACAGCCGCCGCGGCGCCGAGCTCACCGCCGCGATTGAGACCGCGAATGCGGCGGCGCTGAACGTCGAGCGCGTCAACTCACTAGTATACGCCGTGGTGATGGAATCCCGCGGCGTCTACATGTCGACGGATCCAAAGGCCGTGAAGAAGTTCGGGGACGGCCTGCTCAAGTTCAACGACGAGATCCTCGGCGTGGTGAAGGGCTGGGAAGCCATCGTCAGGACCGACGATGCCGAACAGTTCGCAACGTTCAAGAAGCGCATCGAGCAATTCATCGATTTCCGGAAAGAACTGGTTCGCCGCGCCTATGAGATCGGTCCGGCTGCTGGTCGCGAATGGGGTGACAACGACGCAAATCGCAGCGTGCGGTCGGCGTTGAACAAGGATCTCGAGGCGCTGTCCAAAGTCTATGCCCAGCGCGCCAAGCAGATTGCGCAGGAGACCGAGACCACTCGCATGCTCTCCTTCGTGCTGACGTGCCTTGGCGGCGTCGCGCTGGCGCTCGTCGTGATCGGCATCGTCATCATCGCGCGCTCGATCGCGCGACCGCTCTCGACGATCACCGCGACCATCAAGCAGGTCGCCGACGGCGAAGAGAACGTCGTGGTGCCGCATACCGAGCGTGCGGACGAAATCGGCGCGCTGGCGCGCGCGATCCGGATCTTCCAGGAGGCAATGGACAGCAATCGCAACCTCGCCTCTCAGGTCTCCCAGGACTCCGCGGCACGCGACGAGCGCGCCCGCCATATCGAGACCTCGGTCGAGACCTTCCGCGAAGCGATCGGCGCGGTCATGCGGGGCCTCGCCGACAACGCGTCCGCCATGCGCGAGACCGCGCAGACCATCACCCGCGTCACGGCAGATGCGAGCACACGCGCCGGCACGGCGGCGAGCGCCACCGAGCAGGCCTCGCACAACGTCACGGCGGTGGCGGGTGCGGCAGAAGAGCTGTCGGCCTCGGTCGAGGAGATCGGCCGTCAGGTGCGGCAATCGGCGAGCGCCGTCGAGCAGACCGGCCAGCGCACCGAGAAATCGATCTCCGAGATCGAGAGCCTGGCTGCCGCCACACAGCGCATCGACGGCGTGCTCAATTTGATCCAGGCGATCGCCGAGCAGACCAACCTCCTCGCGCTCAACGCTACCATCGAAGCGGCGCGCGCCGGCGACGCCGGCCGCGGCTTTGCCGTTGTCGCCCATGAAGTCAAGGCGCTCGCCGGGCAGACCGCGAAGGCGACCGCCGAGATCAGCGAGAACGTCGGCATGATCCAATCCTCGACCCGAAACGCGGTCGAGGCCGTGCGTGAGATTGGCGGCGCGGTACGCGAGATCAACGACGTGACCTCGGCGATTGCCGGTGCGGTCGGCCAGCAGGATGCCGCGACCCGCGAAATCTCCGCCAACGCGCAGTCCGCTGCGCAAGGCAACGAGACGCTGGTCGCCAACATCACCTCGCTCCGCGACGCCATCGGCGAGACGGACGCCGCAGCAACCTCCGTCCTGACCGCGGCCAGCGGCCTGACCGCAACGGCTGAAACGTTGTCGCGCGAGGTGGAGAAGTTCTTCCAGAATTTGCGCTCGGGACCCGCTGAGCGCCACATCGCCAAGGCGAGCTAGCTCTTCGCATCAGCCGACGCTGCGCCACGAGCCCTTGTAGGAGCGTCGCAGCAGCGCGAACAGGCTGCCACCGGTCGCAGCTCCAAGCAGGTAGACGACGACGGAGAGCAGCGCGAGCGGCAGGCTGAGGTTCAGCCTGAAGAACGAGACGGTCACGGTCTCGAAATTCTGCGCGGCGAACACCACGATCGCGACCGCGAACAGGATGATGATGGCGAGATAGACCCAGCGCATGAAACGCTCCCCTTTGACCGCGCGGAGAATCGCGCGGTCAACCGCGACCTAAAATCGACCCGTTCTCGCGCGCCTTAAGTGCTGCGCCGCAGGCTGAAGCCGAGGCTCAGCCAGCCCGCGCCGGCAAAGATCAGGTCGATGCCGAGGAACAGGCCGAGGATATAGACGCTGTTGACCGGCCAGCGCGCCAGGATCAACAGGCCGAGCAACAGGGTGATGACGGCCGAGATCGCGACCCAGATCCAGGGGCTCTCCCGCTTCATGCTGAAGGCGAGAAACAGCCTGACGACGCCGGAAGCGATCAGCGAGGCGCCCAGGAACAGGGTCAGCAGGACCGCGGCGAACAGCGGGTTCTCGAAGGTCAAAAAGCCCGCGATGACGTAGAGCACGCCGAGCAGCGCCCAGATCAGAAACTTGCCCCAGCTCTTCATCTGGAACGCGCCGATGACCTCGGTCACGCCGGCCACGATCATCATCACGCCGACCACGAGGACGCTTGCGACCGTCGCCATCACCACGCTGCCGAGCGCAATGAAGCCGGCAATGAGGTAGACGACGCCGAGCGCGACGATCCAGCCCCATTTCGGGCGCAGCGCCGCGATGCCGGAGCCCAAGCCTAGGCTGTGAGACATATCCGAAGCAGTTGTCATGACGGTTACTCCTACAAGCGAACCCCCACGGCACACGTCAGGATAGCATGGGCCAGGCGGGGACGACAGCCAGAAGAGCAGCCGCCCCCGGCGCCGCCGTTGATGCAGGTCAAGGCCGCCAGGGCACGCTTCACGCGCGCGGCCGCTCCATTTCAAGCTCGGCCTTCAAACTATCGAGGTCGCGATAAATTGAAGCGACCGCCAGCACGCGCCCCCCTTTCCGATACCGGAGCAGGCAGTCCCTGCCCGTGATGCTACCGTCGATCTTGATGTCATCCCAACCTTCGGCGTGGCCGACATAGTTGATCGGCACGTCATAGTGCTGGCTCCAGAAGAACGGCACGGCGTCGTGGCGCTCGCGCGCGCCGAGCATGTTGCGCGCCGCGGTCTGGCCCTGCCGCTCGGCAACCACCCAATGTTCGACGCGGATGCTGGCTTGCGAATGCGGATCCGGCCAGCGCGCGATGTCGCCGGCCGCAAAGATGCCGGGCGCACTGGTTTCGAGGTAAGCATCGACCTTCACACCACGATCGATCGCAAGCCCGGCCCCCTCGGCCAGTTCTAGGCGCGGCTTGACGCCGATGCCGACCACCACGAGGTCCGCCTCGATCACGCTGCCACTTTTTAGGTGGGCGCGGCGGCCGTCGAGCTTCTCCACGCCGTCCTTGAGGTGGAAATGGACGCCGTTCTCTTCATGAAGCGCGCGAACGAAATCGCCCATCTCACGCCCCAGGATGCGCTCCATCGGCAGCTCCTCCGGCGCGACGACATGAACCTCGAGCTTGCGCGCCCGCAGGGAGGCCGCGACTTCGAGGCCAATGAAGCTCGCCCCGATCACCAGCGCGCGTTTCGTGCTGCCGGCTGCCGTGATGATGGCACGACTGTCGGCGACCGATCGCAGGGTGTGGACATGCGGCTGGTCGCTGCCCGGAATTTTCAACTTAACGGGCTCGGCGCCGGTCGCCAGCAGCAGCCGGTCGAACGGCATCTTGTCGCCGTTGCTCAATGTCACATGACGTTGCTTCGTATCGAGCGCGGCGACTGACGTGTCGAGCCTGAGATCGATGCCTGCGTCTGCATAGTAATCCTCCGGCCGGAGCGGCAGCCAATCCTCCGGCGCATTGCCGGCCAGATAGTCCTTGGACAGGTTCGGCCGGTCGACCGGCAACGCACTGTCGTTGCTCAGCATGGTGATGCCGCCGGCAAATCCTTCACGGCGGAGCATTTCGGCCGCGGCAAATCCTGCCGCGCCGCCACCGACGATGACGAACCGGTCCGGCGTCGGCGCGGTGCGGTGCGGCACGGCTTGTGGTGGCGCCTCTCGCTTGCGGCGCACGACGATCCTGTCCTTCTCGCGTTCGACCTCCCAGACCGCCAGCGCATTCAGCGCCGGCGCCGCGACCGCCTCGCCGGTGCGCAGCGAGAAGCAGGCGTGGTGCCAGGGACAGCGGATGGTGTCGTCGACCACGAGCCCTTCGGCGAGCGGACCGTGATAGTGCGTGCAAGCGGGCTCGATCGCCACGACCTCGGCGCCGAGCTGGACGAGGAGAACATCTTCGTCACCGACATGACCGAGCAGCTTGCCGTCGTTGAAATCGGCGAGGTTCACGCCCTTGCTCAGATCGGGTCCGCTCGGCTTCTTCTCGTCGTTCATGCGCCGTCTCCCGTGGCTTTGCGTCTCAATCGTCCGAGTTGGCGAGGCCAAGCAGTTCCTGCCGCGTCAACGCGTTGTCGCGAAACACGCCGAGCATGCGGCTGGTGACGAGATCGGTGCCCGGCTTGTGCGCACCGCGCGTGGTCATGCAATGGTGCGTCGCCTTGATGATCACACCGACGCCTTGCGGCCTGAGCACGTCATTGATCGAGTTGGCGATCTGCGCCGTCATCTTCTCCTGGATCTGGAGACGCCTGGCGTAGATGTCGACGACCCGCGCGAGCTTGGAGATGCCGACGACACGACCCTGCGGGATATAGGCGACCCAGGCACGTCCGACGATCGGCGCCATGTGGTGCTCGCAATGGCTCTCGAAGCGAACGCCGCGCAGCACGATCATCTCGTCATAGCCCTCGATCTCCTCAAAAGTCTTTTGCAGGATTTCGGTCGGGTCCTGCGTGTAGCCAGTAAAATACTCCCGGAACGCGCGCGCCACCCGGTCCGGCGTCTCGCGCAAACCGTCGCGTGCGGGATCATCGCCCGCCCAGCGGATCATGGTGCGAACCGCATCCTCGACCTCCGCCTGGCTTGGCATGCCCGCCGGCGCCTGCGCGAGTGCAACGCGTTCCAGCCGTCGCGCCTGTCGTTCCATGTGAACTCCTCCCCCTGACCAGCCGCAACAATCGCGTCGCGGTACCAAGGCTTGGACGGCGCCAACGGAAAAAGGTTCCCGGGACGAGGAAAAATCAGAACGGCTCGGAACCAGACTTAACCGTCTGCGGCCCTGCAGAGGTCGAGGACGGCCTGCGTCCATTCGGCGGGCCGCTCCTGCGGCAGATTGTGACCTGCCCCGTTGAACACGCGCCGCTCGAAAAAGCCCTCGAACTTGCGCGCGTGATGCGCGGTGCCACGAATGACGCCGTCGTGATCACCGTCGATCGCGATCGTCGGCACGCGGATCGGCGGCTGCGCGGCAAGCTGTGCCTCGATTGCCGCATAGGCGGGATCGCCTTCCACCAGCGCATAGCGATGCCGGTAGGAGTGGATCACGACGTCGACGAAGTCCGGATTGTCGAAGGCGGCTGCACTTCTGTCGAACGTCGCATCATCGAACGCCCAGGTCGGCGACCACATCGACCAGAGCTGGCGGGTAAAGCCGCGCCGGTTGCGCTCGAGCGCGCGGCGCCCGCGCTCGTTGTGAAAGAGATATTGATACCAGAGCGCGGCTTCTTCCGGCGGCGACGCCGGCTCCATCGACCGCGCGATGTTCTGGATGTTGTACGAATTGCCGGAGACGAGCCCGACCACGCGCTCCGGATGGAGCGCCGAGACCACGCAGGCCGCGCGCCCGCCCCAGTCATAACCGCCGACCACCGCACGTTCGATCTTCAGGGCATCCATGAAGGCCAGGAGGTCAGCGCCGAGCGCCGCCTGCTCGCCCGAGCGCAACGTCTGGTCGGACAGAAATCGCGTCCCGCCGTAGCCGCGCAGCCACGGCACCAGCACCCGCGCGCCGGATCGTGCGATCAGGGGCGCGCTCTCCGCATACGCGTGGACGTCGTAGGGAAAGCCGTGGCCCATGATGCAGGGCCAGCCATCCGGCGCGCCAAATTCGAGATAGGCGATCTCGAGGACGCCGGTGGTTACTGTTTTTGGCTGCATTCTTGCGACAATCCTCTTGCAATCTAGCCGTAGTCTGGATGAAGCGCAGCGTAGTCCGGGACTCGCGAGCGCCGGCGTCCCAGCATTCCGCTTCGCTCCATGCGGGCTACAAGGTGCGGCCTACTTCTGCGGCCCCGACAGCGAGATGTCGCGCTCGGCGCGGAATACGTTGGCATAGAGGTTGGCGATCCACTGTCGGCCGATGTCGGTCTGGTTGAGATAGCCGATCTCGGTCTGGATATGCGGCGCGACGCTATCCCAATAGAATTGCGGATAGCGATGCACGATGTCAGCAGGCGAATCATAGCCGAGTTGGCGGTTGATGCCGACCTCCTCGAATTCGTAGTAGAGCGCGTTGGCCTTGCGCAGGTAATTGGGATCACCGAGTTGGCCGATGAAATCGGCGGCGCGCAGGATCGAGGCGTCGGCGTCGTACTCCTGGCCGTTCCGGGCCGGAAACCGCGTGCCCTCGATGGCGCGCGCGATGCGCTCGCGGTCGAGACCGGAGATCGGCGCCAGCCGCCGCATCACATAAAGCTTCGAGCGGTCGACGTGATAGGACATCAGGCTCGCATCGGATGCGCCGCGTGGCAGGGACACCTTCGTGCCGACCTCATCGATCACAAAACCGTCGTTGTCATCCTCCTCGAACAGGCCACGTACATAGCCGATGTCGTGGGCAAGGCAGGCGATCAGAACATGGATGTAATCTTCCGCCGACAGGTGCGCATGGAGATTGCGGCCACTGAGGATAGCTTGGCCGGCCAGCGTCACCAGCATCGTATGCTCGATATTGTGGTAGAGCGCATCACTATTGCCGATGCACTCCATCGCCGTACGCGTCGCGATCTCCATGACTCTCGCATGGGACTCGTCGAACCGGCGGCGCATGAACGAGCCGAGCAGCTTTTCCAGAGATTCGGCAGCCAGTCTCGGTAACGTGATCATGGATGCAGCCCCGTCGTCGGTGGTGTCCCCACGCCAACTCCTGACGCCTCGTTTCTCCTCGCCGGGGGCAGCATAGCCTATCTCGGCCCCGCTGACCAAATCTCCAATGGCAGCGCAACCGAAAAGATTTGTGTTGCGCCATGCACCGCAACAGCTTTGTCGTCCTATCGAGGATGGCGAGGACTACCTGTCAGGCCAACTCGTTCCGCACCTGTCGGTCGTCGCGGCCGGCATGTGTCCCCGGGTCAATCGCTCCGCGCGAGCCGGGCCAGCATGGCGTCGAACGCAGTCTTGATCCTGCGAACGAACGGAGCCTTGTACGGAAAATCCGAATTCTCGTCGTGCACCAGCATAGAGGCGTTGACCTCGAAGACGACGAGATTGCCCTGGTCGTCGAGCGCGCAGTCGATGCCAAAATAGTCGAGACCGATGCGGCCCCTGATCGTTCGCAACACGTCGTAATGGCAGGCGGAAAAGACCGATTTTGGGTCGCGCAGGAATTGCTCCTCCTCGCGCTGCATCCAGTCCTGGCTGGCCATATCCGTGCTATCGCGATGAAGCTTCCAGTCGTCTCCGATCGCCAGATGATAGGGCAGGATCTCCTCGCCCACGAAAATGAACCGGTATTTGCGGAAGAAGCCGTCGGCGGACCGGTAGTCGATAGGCTCGATCAGATAGCGATCCTCACTCACGCGTTCGGCGAGGAACGCCGTCAGAGTATCGGGATCCTCGAATCTTGCGAAGAAGTCCCCGCCATGGGTCCCCGCCGGCCTTGCCAGCAACGGAAACGTCAGCTCATTTCCAGCGGGCGGATGCACGTGACCGGCTGCGATGCGCAGCGTGCGCGGCACGCGACAGCAGGGAATACCGGCAAGCGCAACCGAGGTCGTATCGCGTGTCGTCCGCAAGACCTTTTCGGGTTCGTTGACGACCGGCTTACCGAGGCGCCCGGCAATCTCATCGGCGAGCGGAAGGACGGCCTTGCCCTGATCAGCGTCGCATACGAGGTTGACGACGACGTCGACCTCACGCGCGAGCGTCGCGAGATCCGGCCGGGTCGAGGGCGACAGCGAGAGAATGTCGGCCTGGTAGGCGCAATCCCGAAACAGATACGCGACCGGCGTGTTGCCGACGAAGGGCGCGAACAGAGCGAGCACGCGGAAGCTGGCCGGCGACCGCGTCGCGGGTCTGCGCAGCACCGGGTGAAGCCGGACGGCTCGCTCATAGGCGATCTCCGCAGCCTCGCTCTCGCCGATCGCCTGCTGGATGGCGCCGATCCAGTAGAGATTGTCGGCCCGCTCCGATGCGAGCGCGGCGGCCTGCTCGAAATGCGCGATCGCGGCCTCGACCTGCTTCAGCTCGAAGCAGACCTTGCCAAGCTCGGCGTGAAGGTCCGCGTCGTCAGGCGTTTCCTGGATGAGTTCGCCTAGCAGGACTTGCGCAAGCAAGTATTGCCTGGTCGCGACGAGCGCCTGCACCAAATTGGTCCGCGACGGACGATGCGCCGGGCTCAGCCGCAGCGCTTCGAGATAGAGCGCAATGGCCTGCTGCGCCATGCCGATCCTCAGATACACGTTGCCGAGGTTGCACCAGCAGGCGACGAGATGCGGCGCAAGCCGTAAGGCCGCCCTGTAATTCTCGGCCGCGGAATCGAGATCGTCGCAGAGCATGAAGGCGTTGGCCAGCGCGGCGTGAAGGTCAGCCGCAACGTCGGTGGCCGTACCGATCGACATCATGGCCGCCAGCGCAAGACCGCCCCTGAAGATCGCGATCGCGTCCTTCAGCTCACCGCGCTTGTAATGCTCGCGTCCCGCACGCAGCAGGTCTGCGGCGCTCGGTCCGGTCGGAACCTGCGGCAAGAGAGAAGTCGCGGCGCTCATACGCTTTCAGCCGGAAACGTCGCCGTGAAGGTCACGCCGTGCAAATTGACGGTCGGCGCGATGCCGTCGTGATTGGCACCGAAGATGCGCATCCGGCGCCACAGCTCGTCCCTGCTGATATCCAGCGGAATGTCGCAGATGGCCTTGTAACTACGCCGCGAGTTTCTTCGACCGCTCCATTGGATCGCCGGGTGCGGCGTCGGAAGCAAAGGCTGGCGGGCCAATCGATCGGCCCATTCCGCGAACAGCTTCAAGAGCTGCACGTAAGTCAGCTCGCAGAGACCGCTGACGCCAGTGTTTTCCGGAATGGGAAACGAGGTGACGTCGAGGATCATGCCGGTATCGACGCGCTCGGCCATGGCGTGAAAGGTCACGCCGAACTCGGTCGCGCGGTCATAGAGCGCGAAATGCGTCGGCGCCCAGCCGGGATAGGTCGGCGGCCCCGGATGGAAATTGTAGGCGCCATAGCCGAGACTTGCGAGCAGGTCGGCGGGCACGATGGTGTTGGACGCAAAGGCGATCAGCCGGGCTTGCTGAAGAAGCGATGGCTCCAGACTCCTGAGCTCGTTGATCCCGGTCACCGGCCTAATCGTCAGGTCTTGCCGGTGGCTCCTCAATATCCGCGACAAAGCCACCTCCTCGGCAGCTTCCGTCAGCAACACAACGGCCTCGAACATCGGTTACCGCTTCGTTAACGATGGTGGTGAGCCAAAATGTCGCAGCTGCCTGTTACCAGCGCATTAATGATGAGCGGCCGGACACGCCCGAGAAACATCGAGAAACAAAATTGTTGGAAACGGAATTGGACCTTTTGGGCGTGGAAGCCGCTCGCCATTTGCTCGGTGTCATCGCCCGCGAAGGCTGGCGATCCAGTATCCCAGAGGCCGTCACGAATACGGAGAAGCCGCTACTGGATTCCCCGCTTCGCGGGGAATGACAAGGGAATACCTATCCACAGAGCTCGCCTACTCGACCAAAAGCACGTCCACGGCGACGCCGAGCTTCTGCTTCGGCGAGCCGACAATGATGCCGTCGACCGGCGAGACGTCGGAGAAGTCGCGCCCCATTGCGAGCACGATGTGATCGTTCGCGACCAGGAGATCGTTGGTCGGATCGAAATCGACCCAGCCGAGCTCAGGCCCGCACCACAGCGACACCCAGGCGTGCGTAGCATCGGCGCCTTGCAAGCGTGGCTGACCGGGCGGCGGGATGGTGCGCAAATAACCGCTGACATAGGCCGCCGGCAGCCCGAGCCCGCGAAGGCCTGCGATCATCACATGGGCAAAGTCCTGGCAGACGCCGTGGCGTTTGTCGAAGACCTCGTTGAGCGGCGTCGAGATGACCGTCGCCTTCGGATCGTAGCGAAATTCGCTGCGGATGCGATGCATCAGATCGACGGCGCCAGCGAGGATGCCGGCGCCAGGCGCAAAGCTCATCGCAGCATAGGCGCTGACGGGACGCAGCACCGGCACCAGGGGGCTCGCGAAGACGTAGCCGACCGGCGACGACGGCCCGAGGCTCGTCGCCTCGAAGGCAAGATCGCGGATGCCTTCCCAGGGCGGGCTCAAGGCATCACGCGCCGGTGGCGTTCGCGATACCGATACGCGGGAGCGTGAATCGATGCGCAGATTGCGATGCGAAACTTCGATCACAACGCTCTCGGTCAACGTGCCGAAGAAATCGCGCCGGGCATGGCGGTCCGCAGGCCGCGGCCGGATCTCGACGTGGTGCGAGATCAGCTCCTGCCCATCGCCGCTCTTCGGCTCCAGCCGCAGCGTGCAGCGGGCGAAGCTGACCGGACTCTCGTAGGAATAGGTCGTGACGTGACGTATGTCGTAGATCACGCAAGCCCCGTCAGCTTTTCCGGCCGGCTGGCGTTGGGGCCATGCGGGAAGTAATGCAACCCGATCGCTTCCGCGAGGTTGAGCAGGTCCTGCTCAAGCGAGAACAGCGTCTTGACCTCAAGCTTCTCGGCCTCGGCCGTGGCGAGCATCGCCTGCACGGCGACTGCAAGTCGTTGCGGCTTCTCGATCAGGCCGTATTCCTTCAGGCTCGGCAGCGCTGCGATGTGCTCGTTCAGGCTTGCGACCTGGAAGGCAACCGAGCGCGGATTGTAGGCGTCCAGCACCGCGAGATCGCGTACCGGCGCGAGCAGCGGCGCCAGCAGATAGCGCGAGCGATAGGTGATCTGACAATCGACCAGCGTCAGCAGCACGTCGAGGTCCTCGTCGCCGGCCTCGTCATAGGCGAACTGCCGCGCAAAGCGCGTGGTATTGATGGCACGCTCGGCGCGGCGGCCCATGTCGAGGAAGCGCCAGCCGGCAGCGCGATTCATGTTTTCCTGCGCAAGGCCGGCGAAGCTCGCGAGTTCCTGCAGGGTGAGCTCAGCGGCGCTGAGCACGCTGTCGTCGTCCTCGACCTCGTAGGCGAGCCGGTCGGTCATCTCGGTGATGACCTGCCAGGCGTCGGGCGACAACCGCTCACGCAGACCGGTTGCCGTGAGTTGCGCCGCGCGCACCAGCGACAGCGCCGAGCCGAAACGGTCGGGGCTTTGCAGTGCTTCGGCCGCAATTCGTCCGGGCGCCGTGCGCGAAGCTTGCGAGATTGCGCCCCAGGCGACGAGGATGCGCTGGATGCGCTCGGCCGACTGCATCGCGGTCGATGCGCCCTTGTTGTTGGGCCCGCGCATCGGCGAGCCGAGTGCGCGCACCAGCCGCAGCGTGGCCTCGGCGCGTTCGAGATAGCGGCCGAGCCAGAACAAATTGTCAGCGGCACGGCTCGGCAGCACGCCGGCGATGCGGCGGATCCGCACCTTGTCGGTCGGGGGCAGCAGCGTCGCGGTGGAGACCTGCTTCTCCGAGACGACCCAGACGTCGGCGGCGCGCGCCCCATCGCCCATCGACACGGCGCGGGCGTCCGCCTGCTCGGCAATGCGGCAGAAGCCGCCGGGCATGATGGTCCAGCCGTCGGGCGTGGCGGCGGCGAAAACACGCAGCACGAAGGGGCGCGGGGTGAGCTGGCCCTGCTCCCACACGGGCATCGTCGACAGCCGCACCACCTCCTGGCCGACATAATCCATGCCGCGCCCGCCGATCGCGTCGATCAGGCGCTGGCGCTCGGAGGCGTCGAGTTCACTTGCAAGCACCGGACCCGTGCCGTGGAAGCCGGGAACGCCGCGGCGATAGGCGCCCTCGATCGCGACCTCGTCGAGCCGTGCCAAAACCTCCTCACGCGCCGAGCGCTGGCCGCACCACCAGGTGGCGATATGCGGCATCTTCAAGTCCTCGCCGAGCAGGCGACGGCTCAATGCCGGCAGGAAGCCAAGCAGCGCCCTCGCCTCCAGCACGCCGGAGCCAGGCATGTTGGCGACGACGACGCCATCCTTGCGCAACACGTCGATCAGCCCGGGCACGCCTAACCGCGAGGATGCGTCGAGCTCGAGCGGATCGAGCGAATTGGAATCGACCCGCCGCAGGAGCACGTCGAGCCGCTTGAGGCCTGCGACGGTGCGGATGTGGATGCGGTTGTCGCTGACTGCGAGATCGTCACCCTCGACCAACAGGAAACCGAGATAGCGCGCCAGCGTCGCGTGCTCGAAGTAGGTCTCGCTGAAGCTGCCGGGCGTGAGTACACCGATGCGCGGCTCGTCGCGATCGGCGCTGGCGCGAAGCGAGTCGCGAAACGCCTCGAAGAACGGCGCGACGCGCGGCACGTTCATCGACTTGTAGAGATCGGCAAAGGCCCGCGACAGCACGAGGCGGTTTTCCAGCGCATAGCCCGCCCCCGACGGCGCCTGCGTGCGGTCGCCGAGCACCCACCAGCGCCCGTCGGGTCCACGGCCGACGTCGGCGGCATAGATCGACAGGTACCGCCCGCCGGGCGGCGCCACGCCGCAGACGGGCCGGAGATATTCGGTGCTGCCTGCGATCGCAGCGGCAGGCAGCGCGCCCTCGGCGACCAGCCGTCCCTCGCCATAGATGTCCCGCAGCACGAGCTCGAGGAGCTGGGCGCGCTGCCTGATACCGGCCGAGAGCTGCTGCCAATCGGCCTCGTCGATCAGAAGCGGCAGATGGCTGAGCGACCACGGCCGGTCGGCGCTGTCGCCGGGCGCGCGATAGGTGACACCGGCCTCGCGCAAATGGCGGTCGGCCATGGCAAAGCGCCGCTCGATCTCGTCGGGCGCCAGCGCACCGAAGGCATCGAAGAAACGGCTCCAGACGGCGCGCGGGGCGCCGTCGGGGCCGAGGAATTCGTCGGGGATGCCGGGCAGCCGGCTATAGTCGCGGACCCATTGCGCGACGCGGCGCCGGCTGAGGCGCCTGCCCGCCTGGCCTTCTCCGTCGGTCGCGCCTTCGCCCATGCACCACTCCCTGCCCCATCACCATACTCAATGCAGGAGCGGCGTGCGCAAGTCGAGGGTCAGCGGAAACTCAATTGTGCGTTCCTCCGGCGGCGGCTGGCTGGGACCCGGCGTATGACCGTGGTCCTGGAAGCGCGCCAGCCGCCGCGCCTCGGCCTCGTAGGTGTTGACCGGCTTGGTGTCGTAGCTGCGCCCTCCGGGATGGGCAACGTGATAGACGCAGCCGCCGAGCGAGCGGCCGTTCCAGGTGTCGATGAGGTCGAAGGTCAGTGGCGCATGGACCGGGATGGTCGGGTGCAGGCCGGAGGCCGGCTGCCATGCCTTGAAGCGGACGCCGGCGACGGCTTCCGCGGAGCGGCCGGTTGGGGTCATCGGCAGGCGGCGGCCGTTGCAGGTCACGACATGGCGGCCCTCGATGAAGCCTTCCGCCTTCACCTGAAGCCGCTCAACCGAACTATCAACATAGCGCACGGTGCCACCAGCCGAGCCCTCTTCACCGAGCACATGCCAGGGCTCCAGCGCCTGCCGCAATTCCAGCGTCACGCCGCCATGATGGACCCGGCCAAAGGCGGGGAAGCGGAATTCGAGTTGGGCCAGATACCATTCCGGCTCAAAGGGATAGCCCGATTGCTTCAACTCAGAAAGCACGTCAACGAAATCCTCCCAGATGAAGTGAGGCAGCATGAAGCGGTCATGCAGCGCCGTGCCCCAACGCACGAACCTGCCGGCCTGCGGCTCGCGCCACAGTTTTGCGATCAGCGCGCGCACCAGGAGCTGCTGGGCCAGCGACATCCGCGGATCGGGGGGCATTTCGAGCGCGCGGAATTCGACCAGGCCAAGCCGCCCCGTCGGCCCCTCCGGTGAATAGAGCTTGTCGATGCAGATCTCGGCGCGATGGGTGTTGCCGGTGATGTCGACGAGCAGATGCCGGAACAGCCGGTCCACTAGCCACAGCGGCGTCTGATAGCCCGGCGGCGGCACGTGCGAGAGCGCGATCTCGAGCTCGTAGATACTGTCATGGCGCGCCTCGTCGATGCGCGGCGCCTGGCTGGTCGGGCCGATGAACAGACCGGAGAAGAAGTAAGACAGCGACGGATGGCGCTGCCAGTAAAGCACCAGGCTCTTCAACAGGTCGGGACGGCGCAGGAACGGCGAGTCCTGCGGGCTCGAGCCGCCGACCACAACGTGATTGCCGCCGCCGGTGCCGGTGTGGCGACCATCGACAAGGAAGCGGTTGGCACCGAGCCGCACCTTCGCGGCGTCCTCATAAAGGCCGGAGGTGATGTCGACCGCCTCGCGCCAGCTCTTCGCCGGCTGGATGTTGATCTCGATCACGCCAGGGTCGGGCGTCACCTTGATGACGTCGATGCGCGAATCGAATGGCGGCGGATAGCCCTCGACATGGACTGGAAGCTGCATCTCCTCGGCGGTGGCTTCGAGCGCCGCGATCAGCTCGAGGTAATCCTCGATCCGCTCGACCGGCGGCATGAAGGCGCAGAGCACGCCATCTCGGATTTCGAGCGCCATAGCGGTGCGCACCGGGACCGTCGTATTGAGATAGTCGGGCGCGACCCGCGGCGGCGATGGCGGCCGCGGCATACGGCTGAACACCGGCAGCTGCTTGCGCACCTCCATCGGGTCCTGCTCGATGATGTACGGGTATTGATTGGGCGGGACGTAGCCGAGCGAGCCCATCGGCAGCCGCAAGCCCAAGGGCGAGTCCCCCGGAGTCAGGAACAGATGGCTCCGCCGCAGACCCCAGCGTTCGCTGCGCCAGCGTGGCGGCGCATTCCAGCGCTGCACCGGCAGCACGAAGCCGCGCGGCGTGCCGAGGCCCTGATCGAACACCCGCGCCATCCGCGCCCGCGCCTCGGGATCGGACAGCTTGGAGTCGGAAGGATCGACATTGACGGGAAGGTCGGCCTCCTTCTGGAGCCAGTAGGCGGGATCCTCATAGGCCGGCATGATGTAGCCGGGATCGAGCCCGAGCCGCGCCGCCGTACCCTCCATGAAGGCTTCGGCGTCCCTCACCTCGGCGCGGCGGGGATTATCGATCCTGGCGATCAGGTCTGCGTTCTTCCAGATCGGCACACCGTCCTTGCGCCAGTAAAGGCCAAAGGCCCAGCGCGGCAGGCTTTCGCCCGGATACCATTTGCCCTGGCCGTAATGCAAAAGGCCGCCCGGCGCGAAGCGCGTGCGCAGGCGACGGATCAGATCGTCAGCGAGGGCACGCTTGGTCGGGCCGACGGCCTCGGTGTTCCACTCCGGCGCTTCGAGATCGTCGACCGACACGAAGGTCGGCTCGCCGCCCATGGTGAGCCGCACGTCCTGCGCGGCGAGATCGCCGTCGACCTGTTCGCCGAGCTCATTGAGCCGCGACCAGGCTTCATCGGAAAAAGGCTTTGTGATGCGAGGCGCTTCGCGGATTCGCCTCACGCTCATCTCGAAGGCGAACTCGACCTCGGCGAAGCCGGCGCTGCCGGAGATCGGCGCGGCCGAACGGTAATGCGGCGTTGCGGCTACGGGAATGTGCCCCTCGCCCGCCAGCATGCCGGACGTTGCGTCAAAGCCGATCCAGCCCGCACCCGGAAGATAAACCTCCGCCCAGGCGTGCAGGTCCGTAAAGTCATTCTCCACCTCGGGCGGCCCCTCGATCGGATCGATGTCGGGACGGATCTGGATCAGATAGCCGGAGACGAAGCGCGCGGCGAGGCCAAGATGGCGCAGCGACTGGATCAGGAGCCAGGCGGAGTCACGGCACGAGCCGGCACCGGAGCTGAGCGTTTCCTCGGGCGTCTGCACCCCCGGCTCCATGCGGATGATGTAGCGCACCCGCTCCTGGAGCTTGCGATTGAGCTCGACCAGGAAGTTGACGGTGTTGCTGGCCTCGCGCGGGATCGACGCAAGATATTCGGCAAACAGCGGACCCGGCGTGTTGGTCTCGAGATAAGGCGCAAGCTCGGTCCTGAGATCCTGGGGGTACTGAAACGGAAAGCTGTCGGCATAGGGTTCGACGAAGAAGTCGAACGGGTTGACCACGGTCATCTGCGCCGTGAAATCGACCTCGATCTTGAGCTCCGTCGTCTTCTCCGGAAAGACGTAGCGCGCCAGCCAGTTGCCTTGCGGGTCCTGCTGCCAGTTCACGAAGTGATTGGGCGGGGTGACCTTGAGCGAATAGCTCAGGATCGGCGTTCGCGTGTGTGGCGCCGGCCGCAAGCGGATGGTCTGCGGGCCGAGATCGATCGGACGGTCGTATTTGTAGTGCGTGACGTGGTGTAATGCGACGTAGATCGACACGGATGCGGTGCTCCAGCAGCTTTTTTGAGCAGAACACCTGATGTCATCGCGATCAAGCACTAACAACGGGCAGCGCGTGCCTAGGAAGTATCCGCCATAGTCCCCCCGTTGCCCGGATGGACCGAAGCGAAATCCGGGCTACCCGGTGACGTTACATCGTGGCGCCAATCACCCACGGCGCGAACTCGGCGCCGCCGAAATCAAAGCTCTCGCTCTTGGTCGGCTGGCCCGAGGCCGTCTTCAAGATGAGATCGAAGATGCGCTGGCCGCACTCTTCGACCGTCTCGGAGCCTTCGAGGACGGTCCCGCAATTGACGTCCATGTCCTCTTCCATGCGCTTGTACATGGGCGTGTTGGTCGCAAGCTTGATCGACGGCGCGGGCTTGCAGCCGAACACGCTGCCACGGCCGGTCGTGAAGCAAACGAGATTGGCGCCGCCTGCGACCTGACCCGTTGCCGCAACCGGGTCGTAGCCGGGCGTATCCATGAACACAAAGCCCTTCTTCGTCACCGGCTCGGCATAGCGCAGCACGTCGACGAGATTGGTGGTGCCGGCCTTGGCCATCGCGCCGAGTGACTTCTCGAGAATCGTGGTGAGGCCGCCGGCCTTGTTGCCGGGGCTCGGATTGGCGTTCATCTCGGCGCCTTCGCGCTCGGTATACTCTTCCCACCAGCGCATGAGATCGACGAGCTTTTCGCCGACCTCGCGGCTGACCGCGCGGCGCGTGAGCAGATGTTCGGCGCCGTAGGTCTCCGGCGTCTCCGACAGGATCACGGTGCCACCGTGACGCACGATGAGATCGCTGGCCGCGCCGAGCGCGGGATTGGCTGACACGCCGGAATAGCCGTCCGAGCCGCCACATTGCAGCGCCACGGTCAGTTCGCTCGCCGGCACCGCTTCGCGTTTTACGTTGTTGGCGTCCGCGAGCGCCTCGCGCACGAAGGCAACGCCGGCCTCGACCGTCTTGCGGGTGCCGCCGACCTCCTGGATGTCCATCGCGCGCAGGCGGCCGGCGAGCTTCTGCTCCTCCATCAGGCCGCCGATCTGGTTCACCTCACAGCCAAGGCCGAGCACGATCACGTGGGAGAAATTGACGTGCCGCGCGTAGCCGCCGAGCGTGCGGCGGAGCAGCGCCAGCGGCTCGTTCTGCGTCATGCCGCAGCCGGTCTTGTGCGTCAGCGCGACGACGCCGTCGACGTTGGGGAATTCGGCCAGCGGATTTTCGCCGGTGAAAGGATTTTTCTTGAAGACGTCGGCGACGAGGCCAGCGACATGCGCGCTGCAATTCACCGAGGTCAGGATGCCGATATAGTTGCGCGTAGCGACGCGGCCGTCGGGGCGGCGGATGCCCTCGAAGGTCGCCGGCAGATCGAAATTCGGCGTCGGCTTGACGTCGGCGCAATAGGCATAGTCCTTGGCAAAATCGCCCATGCCGCAATTCTGCGTGTGCACGTGCTGGCCGGGCGCGATCGGCGCGGTGGCAAAGCCGATGATCTGGCCGTAGCGCCTGACCGGCTCGCCCACAGCAATCGGCTTGATCGCGACCTTGTGCCCCGACGGGATGCGGTCGACCGCCGTCACACCGTCAGCCACCACCGTTCCAGGCGGCAGGCTCGCACGCGCGATCACCACGCCATCATCAGGATGCAGGCGGATGACGGGGGCTGGGGTCATGATCGTTTCTCCTTCGGAGGCGTGTAGCGAATAGGGAATGGCGAGTAGCGAAAGGAAGCAGCGCTATTCGCTACTCCCCATTCGCCATTCGCCAAGCATTTAAGCCTTGCCGCCGGAATCCTTCCGGGTCTGGTTCACCTGCATCCTGGCATAGGTCGACATCAGACCGACCTCGTTCGACAACGTCACCAGCTTGAAGCCCATGTTGATCGCGCGTGCGGCACCTTCCGCGCCGCTGCAATGGATGCCTGCGTTGAGGCCACGCTTGCCGCATTCCTTGATGATCTTTTCGTAGATCGCAAGAATCTCCGGCTCGCTGCGGTCCAGCTTCGGTTCGAGCCCGTAGGAGAAGCCGAGGTCGGACGGGCCGATATAGACGCCGTCGATGCCCTCGACATCGAGGATCGCCTCCATGTTCTCGACCGCGGTCCTGGTCTCCATCATCGGCAGCAATACGGTCTCGTCGTTCGCCGTCTTCTGGTACGTGCCAGCAGTGCCGTACATGCCGGCACGGATCGGCCCGTTGGAGCGTACGCCCTTCGGCGGATACTTTGCATAGGAAACGAGGTTCCTGGCCTCCTGCGGCGTGTTGACCATCGGGCAGATGACGCCATAGGCGCCGCCATCAAGTACCTTGCCGATGATGCCGGGCTCGTTCCAGGGCACACGCACCATCGGCGTCACGGGATGCTTGTCCATCGCCTGGAAGCACTGAACCATCGACAGATAGTCCTGCACCCCATGCTGCATGTCGACGGTGACGCTGTCGAAGCCGCATTGCGCGATCACTTCGGCCGAGAAGCCGGAGGGGATCGCAAGCCACGCATTGACGACGGCCCTGCCCGACTTCCAGATTTCCTTGACTTTATTCGCCACGTTTCCTTCCTTCCCTGTTGGCTCTTCCTCGCCGTCATTGCGAGCGAAGCGAAGCAATCCAGAATCTCTCCGCGGCAACACTCTGGATTGCTTCGTCGCTCCAGCGCAAAATAGCTACGCAATCTTGTCGCGGGCTCCTCGCAATGACGAAAGTGAATTAGCTCGTCGCCCTCTGAATACTGGTCTCGCTGACACCGACATCGCGGGCGGTATTCACTATCGCTGCCCAGGTGTCATCCGGCAAGGGCACGCCGTTCCGGGTGCGCTCGGCCCGGGTTTTTCTTTCGGGGTCGCCGGGGATCAGCACCTGCTCGACGCCGGTCATCGGCTTGGTGGCCCGGATGAAGTCGACGTAGCGCGACACTTCGGCGTCGAAAACATCTGACGTGTCGACCACTTTGGGATCGACGAAGAACGCCAGCATGCCATTGGCGAAGCGGCGGCCGCCCGAGGTAGCGCCGGTTCCGGTCAGCGCGCCGCCGAGCAGTTCGCAAATGAACGCAAGGCCCGAGCCCTTGTGCTCGCCAAAGGCGCGAATCGCGCCCGTTCCCTGAGTGTGGTCGCGTGGCCCGTCGGGCGTGTATGGCCCATAGAGCACAACAGGGTCCTCGCTCAGCGCGCCGTCGGAATCCACCAGCGCGCCCTTTGGCAGATTCTTGCCGCCACGGCTTGCGACCAGCACCTTGCCTTCGGCAACGATCGACGTTGCAAAGTCCAGCACGATCGGATCCTGGCCCTCGCGCGGAATGCCGACGCAGTAGGGCGCGGTCGACAGCCGCTTCTGAACGCCGCCGAACGGCGCGACCAGCAGCGAGCCGGCGGCGTTGACGAAATAGACCGAGACCAGTCCCTTGGCCGCAGCCATCTCGGCCCAATCGCCGACGCGGCCGATATGGCCGGCATTGCGCAGGGCGACCGCGGCGAGGCCCGCCTTCCTGCACTTCTCGATGCCGATCCTCACCGCCTGCGGTGCAACCGTCTGGCCGTAGCCGAACTTGCCGTCGACCACCGCAAGCGAGGGCGTATCGAGCACCACTTCCGCATTCTGGTTCGGGATTACGTTCCCCGTCTTCTTCCAGCGGATATAGACGGGCACGCGGATCACGCCGTGGCTGTCATGGCCGGTGAGATTGGCGGTGGTCAGATACGTCGCGATGCGTCTGGCTTCTTCCGGCGAGGACTCCGCGTGCGAAAACACCTCCGTGACGAAGTCGATCAGCTTCTCAACCTGAATGGTGACCATAACGAGTCTATTTGCCTCTACCTTCTTGTTCCCTGCCGGATGAGCTGGTTGCAGATGCGGCATCATCCGGTCCCGGCGCCGATTTTGGGCGGATCGGCTTGGGCGGCACTTTGAGCGAAAAAAACCGGCCATGTCCATCGTTCTTGCCGCTGCCGCGCGCATATCTGGTTTCACTCCTCGGCTATTGCCTCGTCGGCACTTCCAAGTCCTGCAAGGCTCTGCTCGAGTTCGCCCAGCATCTCCTGAAGCTCAGCGAGCTTGCGGGCGCCAAAGCGTCGCGTGATCTCGGCATAAATCGCTTCCGACGTCGGCGCCACGACCGCCATCAACTTCACACCCTTCTCGGAGATCGACACCATGCTGCGGCGCTGATCCTCTTTCGCCGTCTTTCGCTCGATCAGATGGCGGCCTTCGAGATCGCGCAGGATGCGCGACAGGCTGGGCCCGAGAAGAAACGCCGTGCGCGCGAGTTCCGTGACCTCGACCGCGTCGATGGCCGCAAGCGCGCGCAGGATGCGCCATTGTTGCTCGGTGAGACCATGCTGGCGCAGCGAAGGGCGGAACTGCCGCATCACCGCCTCGCGCGCCCTCAGCAGCGACATCGGCAGCGAACGCGAAAACTCGCGCATCGGTACATGCCGGGCGGCAGGCGCGCCTCCGTTCGCTGGATCAGCCGGTTTCTTCTTCACGATGATGCTCCGCCCTCAATCTCAAAACGTTTGCACTGCAGCAAACCAGAATACGGTTTGACGAATTCATTTAACATGTTAAGTATCTCTCGGCACCACGATTTGTAAGATCACAAATGGCGCTTTCCAACGACGATATTCTGAGCGGCGCGAGGCGTCTGCACCAGGCGGAGAAGACGCGCACGCAGGTCAGGCAGCTCTCGCAGGACTATCCCGCCATCACCATCACCGATGCTTACGCGATTCAGAAAGCCTGGGTCGACATCAAGCTCGGCGAGGGCCGCCTCGTCAAAGGCCACAAGATCGGCCTCACCTCGAAGGCGATGCAGAGCGCGCTCAACATCGACGAGCCGGATTCCGGCGTGCTTCTCGACGACATGTTCTTCGCCGATGGCGGACTGGTGCCGACCGACCGCTTCATCGCGACGCGCATCGAGGCCGAACTCGCCTTCATCATGAGCAAGCGGCTTTCAGGTCCAGACTGCACGATGTTCGACGTGCTCAACGCCACCGACTTCGTGGTGCCCGCGCTCGAGATTCTGGACACGCGGATCGAACGCGTCGATCCCAAGACCAAGGCGACACGAAAAATCTTCGATACTATCGCCGACAATGCGGCCAACGCCGGCATCGTACTCGGCGGCCGCCCGATCCGCCCCTTGGAGGCCGACCTGCGCTGGATCGGCGCGCTGTGCTTCAAGAACGGCCAGCTCGAGGAGACCGGCCTTGCCGCCGGCGTGCTCAATCATCCCGCAACCGCGGTCGCCTGGCTCGCCAACAAGATCGCGCCGCTCGGTCTTGCGCTCGAGCCGGGACAGGTCGTGCTCGCCGGCTCTTTCATCCGCCCGATCGAGACCCGCAAGGGCGACACAATTCAAGCCGACTATGGTGCCTACGGCTCGGTGAGCTGCTACTTCGCCTGACAAACAAGAAGCACAGGGAGCGAAACCGCCATGCCGCATTTCACCATCGAATATTCGGCCAATCTCGATGACCGCGTCGACGTGAGCGCGCTGTGCGAGGTCGTGCGCAAGGCGGCGGTCGAGACCGGCATCTTCCCGCTCGGCGGCATCCGCGTCCGCGCGATCAAATGCGAGCACTACGCGATCGCTGACGGAGGCAAGGACCTTGCCTTTCTCGACATGGTGCTGCGCATCGGCGAAGGCCGCGATCTCGCCACCCGCAAGAAAGCCGGCGAGCACGTCTTCCAGGCCCTCTCCAGGCATCTCGATCCCGTCTTCGCAAGCTCGAAGTTCGCCCTGTCGTTCGACATGCAGATCAACGACAAGGAGACGAGCTGGAAGCGCAACAACATCCACGATGCCCTGAAAGCGGAGGCCACCCCTGGATAAGCCCACGCCGAAAGCCGACGTCTTCCAGGCCAACCGCGAGCGCGTCGCGCCGCTGCTGAAGAGATTGCGTGCCGACGGCATCGGCCACATGATCGACGGCAAGACCGTCGCCTCGATCTCCGGCGAGACCTTCGAGACGAAGTCTCCGGTCGACGGCGCGACGCTCGCAAGCGTCGCGCGCGGCAATGCCGAGGATATCGACCGTGCCGCGACCGCCGCCGCGACTGCCTTCAAGTCCTGGCGCGACATGGGACCTGCGATGCGACGCAAGCTGCTGCATCGGGTGGCCGACGCGATCGAGGACAACGCCGACGACATCGCCGTGCTCGAATGCATCGACACCGGCCAGGCCTATCGCTTCATGGCGAAAGCCGCGATCCGCGCCGCCGAGAATTTTCGTTTCTTCGCCGACAAATGCGCTGAGGCGCGCGACGGCCTGAATACGCCGAGCGAGGAGCACTGGAACGTCTCCACGCGTGTGCCGATCGGCCCTGTGGGCGTGATCACGCCGTGGAACACGCCGTTCATGCTCTCGACCTGGAAGATCGCCCCAGCGCTCGCGGCCGGCTGCACGGTGGTGCACAAGCCGGCGGAATGGTCGCCCGTCACCGCCGATCTCCTCGCCAAGCTCGCCAAGCAGGCCGGCATCCCCGATGGCGTGCTCAACACCGTGCACGGATTTGGCGAAGAGGCCGGCAAGGCGCTGACGGAGCATCCCGCGATCAAGGCGATCGGCTTCGTCGGTGAGAGCGCGACCGGCTCGGCGATCATGAAGCAGGGCGCGCCAACGCTGAAGCGCGTGCATTTCGAGCTCGGCGGCAAGAACCCGGTGATCGTGTTCGACGACGCCGACCTCGACCGCGCGCTCGATGCGGTCGTGTTCATGATCTACTCGCTCAACGGCGAGCGCTGCACCTCCTCCAGCCGGCTTTTGATCCAGGCGAGCATTGCCGAAAAATTCGTCGAGAAGCTCACCGCGCGCGTGAAGGCGATCAGGGTTGGCCACCCTCTCGATCCCGCGACCGAGATCGGACCGCTGATCCACGAGCGGCATCTTGCAAAGGTCTGCTCCTATTTCGACGTCGCCCGCGAGGACGGCGCGGTCATTGCCGCTGGCGGCAAGGTCCATGACGGCCCCGGCGGAGGGCACTACGTGCAGCCGACGCTGGTGACCGGCGCGCACAGCAAGATGCGTGTCGCGCAGGAGGAAGTGTTTGGCCCGTTCCTCACCGTGCTGCCCTTCAGCGACGAGACCGACGCGATCGAGATCGCCAACGACATCCGCTATGGCCTCACCGGCTACGTCTGGACCAACGACATGGGCCGCGCGCTGCGTGTCGCCGATGCGCTCGAAGCCGGCATGATCTGGCTGAACTCGGAGAATGTCCGCCATCTGCCGACGCCGTTCGGCGGCATGAAGGCGTCGGGGATCGGCCGCGACGGCGGCGACTATTCGTTCGACTTCTACATGGAAACCAAGCACGTCTCGCTCGCGCGGGGCACGCACAAGATTCAGAAACTGGGAATTTAGGGAAGCAGTCGTCCCGGGACGACGCGAAGCGTCGAACCACAGATGCGCAATTGCGCATCGGGGAACCTCGAGATTCCGGGTTCGGTCCTGACGGACCGCCCCGGAATGACGGGCCTAGAGAGGGGAAACGCAATGCCGGCACCGCAACACGTCTTCGAGCCGCCCTTCAACATCATCCGTTCGAGCCACGCCGTGCTCGACGTGACCGATCTGAAGCTTAGCCGCGAATTTTACGAGACCACCGTCGGGCTGCATGTCGAGGATGCCGACGACAGCGTCGTGTACCTGCGCGGCGCCGAGGAGCATCAGCACCATTCGCTGGTGCTACGCAAGGCCGCCGTGCCGGCCTGCAACCGCCTCGGCTTCAAGGTCGGCAACGAAAAGGATCTGGACAAGGCGGCTGCGTTCCTCACCGAGAACGGTCTCAAGCACGCATTCGTCGACCAGCCCTTCCAGGCTCGCACGCTGCAATTCACCGATCCTTTCGGCTTCCAGATCGAGCTCTACGCCTCGATGGAGAAGCGGCCTCATCTCTTGCGCCGCTACGATCTCTACCGGGGATGCCACCCGCAGCGGCTCGATCACTTCAACGTCTTCGCCGCCGAAGTGCAGGACACGGTCGACTTCTACGCGCGGCTCGGCTTCCGTCTCACCGAATATGCCGAGGAGGATGGGCCGAACGGCCGCATCGCCGCCGCCTGGATGCATCGCAAGGGCAACGTCCACGACTTCGCCATCACCAACGGCAAGGGCCCGCGCCTGCATCATTTCGCCTACTGGACGCCGACGGCGATGAACATCATCCATCTCTGCGACGTGATGGCCTCGCAGGGCTTTGTGAAGAACATCGAGCGCGGTCCCGGACGCCACGGTATCTCGAACGCGTTCTTCCTCTATGTCCGCGATCCCGACGGTCATCGTCTCGAGCTTTACACCAGCGATTATTTCACCGGCGATCACGACCACGAGCCGCTGCGCTGGTCGCTGCGCGATCCGCGCCGGCAGACGCTGTGGGGCGCGCCCGCCCCGCGCTCATGGTTCGAGCAGGGCTCGCCGTTCACGGGCCAGGCCGTACGCGAGCCGAAATTCGTGGCCGACGTGCTGGTGGCGGATTGAGTGATGACAGCCCCTCGCCTCGCCACTTACTCCGTCAAGGGTGCGACCAAATACGGTGTCGTCGTCGACGGCGGCATCGTTGATCTCTCCACGCGCCACGCCAAGGACTATCCGACACTGCGCGAGGTGATCGCAGTCGGCAAGCTGGTAAGCTTTGCAGAAGACGCTGCCGCCCTTACGCCGGATCACGCGCTCGCCGACATCACATGGCTGCCGCCGGTGCCTGCGCCGGAAAAGATCATCTGCATCGGCGTCAACTATCCCGACCGCAACGCCGAGTACAGGGATGGCCAGGACGCGCCGAAATATCCGAGCATGTTCATGCGCTCGCCGCGCTCCTTCGTCGGCCACGAGACGCCGTTGGTGCGCCCGCGCGCGTCCGCGCAGCTCGACTATGAAGGCGAGATCGTGCTCGTGATCGGCAAGGCCGGCCGGCACATTCCGGAAAGCACCGCACTCGACCACATTGCGGCCATCACTCTCTGCAACGAGGGCTCAGTACGCGACTGGCTGCGGCACGCAAAATTCAACGTCACGCAGGGCAAGAATTTCGATTCCAGCGGTAGCCTCGGCCCGTGGCTGGTGCCCTACAAGCAGGAATCACAGCTTGCGGATGTACGGTTGACCACACGCGTCAACGGTGAGCTCCGGCAGGACGACTCTACCAGCCGGCTGATCTTCCCGTTCCGCTATCTCATCAACTACATCTCGACCTTCGCAACGCTCGTTCCCGGCGACATCATCGTCACGGGCACGCCGACCGGCGCCGGAGCACGCTTCGATCCGCCGCGCTATCTCAAGCCCGGTGATGTCATCGAAGTCGAAGCCGACGGCATCGGCCTGTTGCGCAACGGCGTCGTCGACGAAGCCTGACATCTGGATTGGAAGACAACCATGGCTACCCTCACCGGCGGCGAAGCGATCGTAAGCGGCCTCGTCGCCCATGGCGTCGACACCGTGTTCGGCCTGCCCGGCGCGCAGGTCTACGGACTGTTCGACGCCTTCCACCAGGCGCAGCTCAAGGTGATCGGCGCGCGGCACGAGCAGGCCTGCGGTTACATGGCGTTCGGCTACGCGCGCGCGAGCGGCAAGCCCGGCGTGTTCAGCGTGGTGCCCGGCCCCGGCGTGCTCAATGCGAGCGCCGCGCTTCTGACCGCCTTTGGCTGCAACGAGCCGGTGCTCTGCGTCACCGGCCAGGTGCCGACAGCCTTTCTCGGCAAGGGCCGCGGGCACCTGCATGAAATGCCGGATCAGCTCGCGACCCTGCGCAGCTATGTGAAATGGGCTGACAGGATCGAAGCGGCGGCCAACGCGCCGACGGTGGTCGCGCGTGCATTTCAGGAGATGCTGTCGGGACGTCGCGGCCCCGCCTCGGTCGAGATGCCTTGGGACGTCTTCACGCAGCGCGCCCACACGGCGGCTGCGCAGGTGTTGGCGCTCTTGCCTCCACCGCAGCCCGATCCAGACGCCGTGAAACAGGCCGCTAGCCTGATCAAGGCCGCGAAGGCACCGATGATCTTCGTCGGCAGCGGCGCGATCGACGCGCGCGAAGAGATCCTCGAACTCGCCGAGATGATCGACGCCCCCGTCGTCGCCTTTCGCAGCGGTCGCGGCATCGTCTCCAATGCTCACGAGCTTGGGCTCACCATGGCGGCCGCCTACAAGCTGTGGCCGAACACTGATCTCATGATCGGCATCGGCACGCGGCTCGAGCTGCCCACCATGTCGCGCTGGCCGTATCGTCCGGACGGATTGAAGTGCATCCGGATCGATATCGACCCGGTTGAGATGCGACGCTTTTCCGCGGACGCGCCGGTTGTTGCCGATGCCAAGGCCGCGACCGCCGATCTTGCAGCCGCCGTCCGCAAGGCGGGCTACAGCAAGACCAGTGGCCGGCGCGCGGCGATCCGCGAGGCGACCGCGTCCGCCCAAGCGGAGATCCAGCGCATCCAGCCGCAGATGGCGTATCTCAACATCCTGCGCGACGTGTTGCCGGCAAACGCTGTTGTCACCGACGAATTATCGCAGGTCGGCTTCGCCTCCTGGTACGGCTTTCCGATCTACGAGCCGCGCACTTTCATCACCTCGGGCTATCAGGGCACGCTCGGCTCCGGCTTCCCCACTGCGTTGGGGGCCAAGGTCGCCAATCCCGACAAACCGGTCGTGGCGATCACCGGCGACGGCGGCTTCATGTTCGGTGTCCAGGAGCTTGCCACCGCCGTACAGTTCAACATCGCCGTGGTGACTTTGGTGTTCAACAACAACGCCTATGGCAACGTGCGCCGCGACCAGCGCGAGCGATTTGACGGCCGTGTGGTGGCTTCCGATCTCGTCAATCCGGATTTCGTCAAGCTCGCGGAGTCCTTTGGTGTCGCGGCTGCGCGCGTGACCTCACCGGATCATTTCAAGGCCGCACTGGAGAAGGCGCTCGCCCATGGCGGGCCGTATCTCCTGTCGATCGAAGTGCCGCGCGACTCGGAAGTCAGCCCCTGGGCGTTCATTCATCCGCCGAAGCCTTGAGCCGCGGCTTCATCGCGTCTTGCGGAAGGTCAGGTTGATCCGTTGGCGGCCGAGCAGCGCATGCTCGCCATCGGCGAGCGGCGCGACGCCATGATAAGCGAGCCGCGAGGGCCCGCCCCACACCACGACGTCGCCGTGCACCAGCCGAAAGCGGCGCGGCTTGTCGCTGCGCGCCATGCCGCCGAACAGGAAGATCGCGGGAAGGCCGAGCGAGACCGACACGATCGGTGCTGAGAGATCCAGCTCGTCCTTGTCCTGATGCAGCGACAGTCGCGTGCCGGGCTCGTAGAGATTGACGAGGCACGCATCGGGCGCGAAGTCGGGAAAACCTCTCTCCTCGGCCGCGCGTTTCGCCAGGTCTCGGAATATCGGCGGCATAGCCGGCCACGGCTTTTCGGACAGCGGATCGATCGGGTCATAGCGATAGCCGGTGTGATCGGTGATCCAGCCGCGCTCGCCGCAATTCGTCATCGCTACCGACATCTGATAGCCGCCGGGCGTCGTCATCTGCCGAAACGACGACTGCGCCGTGATCGCGCGGACGGCGGTAATCAGCGCGTGCTCGATCGGCTTCGCAAATCCACGCAGCAGCACGGCTCCGTCCGCGATGTCTTCGCGCGGTGGCTGCGCCTCGGCGAGGCTGTCAAACAAATCCGCCGTCAACGGCTGCGCTCACTTCGCATCATGAAAGATCACCCCCAGCGTATGGCGTTGTCCGGACCGGATCCGGCTGACGCCGTGGCGCAGATTAACCCGATAGGTGCCGCGTGTCCCATGCACCGGGCGATGATGCACGGCGAAAGCCACCGCATCGCCCTGTGCGAGAGGCACGACCTCGGCGCGCGACTGCATGCGCGGGCGCTGCTCGGTCAGCACGAACTCGCCGCCAGTGAAATCGCGCCCGGGCTCCGAAAGCAGGATCGCGACCTGGATCGGGAAGACGTGCTCGCCATAGAGATCCTGGTGCAGGCAGTTGAAGTCGCCGGCCTCGTATTGCAGCAGCAGCGGCGTCGGCCTGCTCTGCCCCGCCTCGTGGCAACGCTTCAGGAACGCCGCATGCGCCGCGGGATAACGGATGTCGATCCCCATCGCCTCGTTCCAACGATTGGCCACGCCATGCAGATGTGCGTAGAGCGCCGGGCGCAATTGCGCGATCAGATCGGGGAGCGGATAGGAGAAATACTTGTACTCGCCCCGGCCAAAGCCATGACGGCCCATGACGATGCGGCTGCGGAAGTGTGCGTCGTCGGGATAGAGCGCGGCTACGCTGCGGCATTCGTCGGGCGTGAGCAGGCTCTTCAGAACTGCGCAACCCTGCGCGTCGAGCTCGCCCTCGATGTGCGCCCAGTCGAGTTCGTCGACCCTGGCGGCACGAGCTGCGGAGGAGAATTGGGCTGGTTTTCGTGCGATCGCTGTCATGGCATTCATCCTCGCACCCCCGGCGCCCACGCCGCCACCCGATTTCCGACCGCCTCCCCGTCATTGCGAGCGAAGCGAAGCAATCCAGAATCTTCCCGCGGAACCGCCTGGATTGCTTCGTCGCCTCAGCGCAAAATTGCTTCGCAATTTTGTCGCGAGCTCCTCGCAATGACGGTGGAGACGCATCAGCCCAGCACCGGCAGCGTAATCACATCATAGGCGTGCTTGATCGTCCGCTTCAGCACCGGATCCTCCAGCTCGAACTCGAAGCGGTCGGCGGGGCGGATGCCGCCCTTGGCCGCGAAGGTGCCGCCGAACATCGCGCAACCATCGGGCAGCTTCTTATCGTCGAACCCGCGCGCGATCAGCTCATCGACCGGCAGCATCGCCTCCAGCGTGCCTTCCTGATAGAGCACGCGCTCGCCCTCGATCCAGGCGTAGGAGCGCAGGATCATCTTGTCCCAGTGGTCGATCACATCCTCGAGTTCCCACAGCACGGGCGCGACGACCTTGTCGCACATCTGCTTCGAGACGGTCACACTGTAGGCCTCGACCTTGCGGTCGGTATGATCAGAGCCGCAGCCGACGAAGATGCGGCCCTGCCAGCCGATCAACACGAATTCGACCTCGCCAGAGGACTCGCCGCCGCAACATTCGATGCAGTCTTCCATCGTCAGCCGCCGCGCCGAGACGCGGTAGTAGATCGGCGTCGATGCCGGCCGCGCGATGCCGACGGCCTCAAGCTCGGCAATGTGCTTGTCGCGCGCGACGGGATCGCGGCCGGTCCAGCCGGCGATGACGGCCTGGTCGATCGCAAGCGTCAGCGGCGTTGTCGTGTCCTGGGCGTCGACGGTGAAGGTCAGGTCAAACACGGATCACGGCCTCCATGCCGGCAGCAAGCTCGAAAATGCGATGGTCCGATCCACCAGCGCCTGCCAGCATCAGGCCGACGGGAACCTCGCCCTCGCGATGGGCCGGCAGCGAGATAGCGCAGCCATCGATCATGTTGATGAGCGTGCAGTTGCGCAAGGCACGCAGGTTAGCCGTGGTGAACGCCTTGTCGTCGGCAAGATCGGCGATCTTCGGCGGCGTGTTGGCGGTGGTCGGCAGCACCAGCGCGTCATAGGGCGCGATCCGTGCATTGACCCGCGCGATCAGCGAGCGGCGCTCGTTGAGAAGATCGATGTAGTCGGCCGCAGTCTGCGCCTCGCCGCGCATGATCCGAACCGCGACGCGGGGATCATAGACGTCACCCTTGGCCGTGATGAGGTAGCGATGCCATGCGAAGCTTTCGGCGGCCGCAAAGCCGCCCTTGGCGTTCATCGGGCCGATGTCGTGGAATTCCGACATCTCGATGCGCTCGATGGCGGCGCCGTGACTGGCGAGCGCTTCCAGCGCCCGCTCGAAGGTCTGCGCCACGGCCGTATCGAGGTCGTCGAGTGCAATGGTGGTCGGCACCGCAAGCCGCATGCCCTTCACCGGGCGCGGCTTCAGCGGAACGATCGGCTCGTCCGCCAGCACGGCGTCGAGTACCGCACAGCAACTGACCGTTCGCGCCAGTGGGCCGATGCTGTCGAGCGAGAATGACAGTGGCACTGAGCCATCGAGCGGCACGCGACGTTGCGTCGGCTTGTAGCCGACGATGCCGTTATAGGCCGCCGGAATGCGGCAGGAGCCACCGGTGTCGGTACCGAGCGCAGCATGCGCCATACCGTCCAGCACGGACACCGCCGCGCCGGAGGACGAGCCGCCAGGCACGTGGCCCTCGGCCCGGTTCCAGGCGCCCTTCGGCGTGCCAAAATGCGGATTGATGCCGATGCCGGAATAGGCGAACTCGGTCATGTTGGTCCGCCCCATCACCACGAAGCCGGCACGGCGCAGCCGCGCCACCGCCGCCGCGTCGTGCTCCGCCGGATCGGAATCGTCGAGCGCCCGCGAGCCCGCGCGCGTCGTCTGCCCCTTGATGTCGAAGAGGTCCTTGATCGAGATCGGGATACCAGCATAGCGCGACGGCGCCGCGTTGGCCTTGCGCAATCCATCCATCGCATCAGCCGAGGCGAGCGCCGCAACCTTGTCGACATGGATGAAGGTGCGTTGGCCTTCGCCGGCCGGATCGGCGATCCTGGCGAGGCATTCCTCAACCAGCTTTCGGGAGGTTGTGCGGCCACTCTCGAGGTCTTCGGCAAGCTTCGCCAGTGTCGGAAAAAAGTTGGGCATGTCTGTCTCACGGAATATTGGCACGCGCAATCTATCGCGCTGGCTCAGTTCGACACAAGCATTGCGCGCGAGACGGTATAGTTACCATGCGCGCACGTCGCTGGACCGTTGACTGCCAATAGTCAATTGTCGCATCAAGATCGAAACGGGCGGGCGTGACGCCTGCGTCTTGGGAGGACATACTTGGGAGGACCTGCCGCAATGGCCGAACCGCAGCGCGCGCGACCGAAGCCGACGCCGGAAACGCAGCATTTCTGGGACGGCACGAAAGCGGGCGAGCTGCGCCTGCAACGCTGCGTCGCCTGCGCGCATGTCTATTTCCCTCCGCGTCCGTTCTGCCCGTCCTGCGCTTCCCGCAAGGTCAGCATCTTCAAGGCGAGCGGCAAGGGTTTTCTCTACAGCTATGTGATCAACCACCGCCCCGCCGCGCCGGGCTTCACTCCACCGTACGCGATCGCTGTGGTCGAGCTTGCGGAGGGGCCTCGGATGATGAGCAACATCATCGACTGTCCGCAGACGCCGGAAGCACTCGCGCTCGACATGAAGCTCGAGGTCGTCTTTCAGAAGCTCGATGATGCCATCACCCTCCCCGTGTTCCGTCCGGCGAAGGGATAGGCCATGCGCAGGAACCAGGTTGCCGTCGTGGGCGCAGCCGAGACCACCGAGCTCGGCGTCATCCCAACCATGTCGCAGCTCCAACTTCATGCGGATGCGGCGCTCAATGCCATCGCGGACGCCGGACTGGAGCTGTCCGACATCGACGGCTTTGCCACCGCCGTCGAGACGCCGCAGCAGGTCTGCCATTATCTCGGCATCAAGCCGACCTGGGTCGACGGTACGTCGGTCGGCGGATGCTCGTTCATGCTCCACGTTCGCCATGCCGCCGCAGCCATCGAAGCCGGCCTGTGCAAGACCGTGCTGATCACCCATGCCGAGAGCGGCAAGTCGATGATCGGCAAGCAGCCGCGCTTTACCGCGCCGGACAGCCTCAACGGCCAGTTCGAGGCACCCTTCGGCGTCTACGGCCCGCCCAGCATGTTCCCGATTCCCGTGCTGCGCTTCATGAAGACCTACGGCATCACCCATGAGCAGCTTGCGATGGTGGCGGTGGTGCAGCGGGAATGGGCGGCGAAGAACCCGCGCGCGATGATGAAGGAGCCGATCACGGTCGCCGACGTGCTCAACTCGCGCATGATCGCCTACCCGTTCCGGCTGCTGCAGTGCTGTCTCGTCACCGACGGCGGCGGCGCGCTGATCCTGACCTCGGCCGACCGCGCCAGGGATTTTCCGCACAAGCCGGTCTACATCATGGGCACCGGCGAGAGCGTGGAGACGCCGATGGTCAGTCAGATGGAGACGTTCAACTCCTCGCGTGCCTTCAAGGTCGCGGGTCCGCTCGCCTTCAAGGAAGCCGGCATCGCGCACAAGGACGTCGATCATCTCATGATCTATGACGCGTTCGCGCATCTGCCGCTGTTCGGTCTCGGCGATCTCGGCTTCATGCCCTATGAGGAGACAGGCAGTTTGATTGCCGACGGCAACACGCGGCCCGGCGGCAAGCTGCCGCTCAATACCAATGGTGGCGGCCTCTCCTACATGCATTCGGGCATGTACGGCATGTACGCGCTCCAAGAGAGCGTGCGCCAGATGCGCGGCATCGCGCCGGCGCAGGTACCGAGCGCGAAGATTTCGGTGTGCCACGGCGTCGGCGGCATGTTCGCCGCGAGCGGCACGATCGTGTTCACGAACGAGAGGTGACAGCCCGTCATTCCGGGGCATGCGTGGCATGAACCCGGAATCTCGAGATTCTCAGGTGCGCAATTACGCACCATAGTTCGCGCTTCGCGCCCCGGAATGACGGCGGAGATTGGAACAGATAGCGGAGAACTCACATGACAAATTCACTGCAGGACAAGGTCGTCGTCGTCACCGGCGCGGGCCGCGGCATCGGACGAGAGATCGCGCTGCTGTGCGCAGCCGAGGGCGCCAAAGTCGTCGTCAACGATCCCGGCGGAGCGTCGGATGGCTCGGGCTCCAGCGCAGCACCGGCGGAAGAGGTCGTGGAGGAGATCAAGAAGCGTGGCGGCACGGCGGTGGCCAATTTCGAGAGCGTCGCCGAAGCCATTCCCGCCAGCAAGATCGTCAAGAGCGCGACCGATCGTTTCGGCCGGCTCGACGGCGTCGTCAACAACGCCGGAATTCTGCGCGACATGATCTTCCACCGCATGAGCGTGGAAGCCTTCGAGGCCGTCATCAAGGTGCACCTGATGGGCTCGTTCTATGTCAGCCACGCCGCCGCACGGCTGTTCCGCGAGCAGGAGAGCGGCTCCTTCGTGCACTTCACCTCGACCTCCGGCCTGATCGGCAATTTCGGCCAGGCCAACTACGCAGCGGCCAAGCTCGGCATCGTCGGCCTGTCGAAGTCGATCGCGCTCGACATGAACCGTTTCAACGTGCGCTCGAACTGCGTCTCGCCGTTCGCCTGGAGCCGCATGATCGGCACCATCCCGACCGAGACCGACGCTGAGAAGGCGCGCGTGGCGAAGATCCAGAAGATGGGCCCGGAACTGATCGCGCCGGTCGTCGCCTATCTCCTCAGCGACGCCGCCAAGGACGTCACCGGTCAGATCTTTGCCGTCCGCATGAACGAGATATTCCTGATGAGCCAGTCACGCCCGATCCGCTCCGTGCAGAGCAGCGATGGCTGGACACCGCAGTCGATCGCCGAGCACGCGATGCCGGCGCTGAAGGGTTCGTTCTACAAGCTCGATCGCTCGGCCGACATCTTCACCTGGGATCCGGTGTGACGGTCACCGCTTAGCGCCCATCGCCTCCACACGTCATGGCCGGGCTTGCCCCGGCCATCCACGTGCAGACACGACTGCGCAGAGACGTGGATGCCCGGGTCAAGCCCGGGCATGACGACTGAATGTGTTGCGCTAACCCGTATTCCGCAAGCCCGCCGAGATGCCGTTGATGGTGAGCTGAATGCCGCGCAGGACCTGCTCGTCCGGATTCTGCGCGCGGTGCTCTTTCAATAGCTCGACCTGCACGTGGTTGAGCGGGTCGAGATAAGGGAAGCGGTGACGCACCGAACGCTCCAGCAGCGGGTTGCCTTGCAGCAGCCGGTCCTGCCCCATGATATCGAGCAGCGTCTCAATGCATGAATGCCATTCGCGGCGGATGCGGCCAAAAATTTTCTCGCGCAAGGCTTCGTCCGGCACGAGCTCCGCATAGCGCGAGGCGATCGCGATCGAGCTTTTTGCAAGCACCATGTCCATGTTCGACAGCAGCATGCGGAAGAACGGCCATTCCTTGTAGAGTTCTTTGAGGAACGGCATGCCCTTGTCGGGATGCTCCGCGATCCAGGTCTCGACCGCGCTGCCAAAACCGTACCAGCCGGGCAGCATCAGGCGGCACTGCGCCCAGGAGAACACCCAGGGGATCGCCCGCAGATCCTCGATCGCGCGGGTCTTCTTGCGCGAAGCCGGGCGGCTGCCGATGTTGAGCGTCGCGATCTCGTTGATCACGGTCGACGACCAGAAATAGTCGACGAACCCATCGGTCTCGTAGACGAGGCCGCGATAGGCCTTGAAGGCGAGGCTCGAGAGTTCGTCCATCGCGGTCAGATATTCGCGCCGCGGCGCGCTCTGGCGCGGATGCAAGAGACTCGCCTCCAGCGTCGCGGCGGCGAGGATCTCCAGATTGTTGCGACCGACTTCGGCGTTGGAATATTTCGACGAGATGATCTCGCCCTGCTCGGTGATGCGGATCTGGCCGTTCACCGCGCCGCCCGGCTGAGCGATGATCGCGTCATAGCTCGGCCCGCCACCACGGCCGACCGAGCCGCCACGGCCGTGGAACAGGCGCAGGCGCACGCCGTGGCGCTCGAACACTTCGACGAGATTGATCTCCGCCTTGTAGAGCTCCCAGCCCGAGGTGACGAAGCCGCCGTCCTTGTTGCTGTCGGAATAGCCGAGCATCACCTCCTGCACGCTGCCCCGGCTGTCGACGAGCCTGCGGTAATCGTGCAGCGCCAGCATGCGGTCCATGATGCCGGATGAGGCCTGCAGGTCCTCGATGGTCTCGAACAGGGGCACGACGTTGATGGCGCTGCGCCCCGACGGATTGACGAGACCGACCTCCTTGAGCAGCACGGCCACTTCGAGCATGTCCGACATGCCCTTGCACATCGAGATGATGCATTGGGGAATGGCGTCCGAGCCGAACTTCGCATGCGCCTCCGCGGCAGCATGGAATACGTTGAGCTCGCCCATCGTCTCGTCACTGTACTTGATGAATTGCGAGACCAGCGAGCGCGTGCTGCGCAATTCGTTGGTGAGCAGCGCAATGCGCGCCTCCTCGCCGAGCGCGAGATAGGACATGCCGGGATTTGCCGCATCGATCAGCTCGGCGATGGTGCGCTCATGCACCGCCGAGTTCTGGCGGATGTCGAGTCGCGCCAGATGGAAGCCGAAGCAGTCCACGGCGCGGCGCAATAGCCGGAGCCGGCCGCGGGCGATGACGCGGGCGTTGTTGGAGATCAGCGAGCGATGCAGCACGTCGAGATCGGCCTGCAGTTCCCTGACGCTCTCGTACGGCGCGCCCTTGCCGACCGGGCGGCGCGTGATCTCGACCTGGAGCTTTTCGGCCGTCGCGGTCAGACGGGCATAGATGCCAGAGACCGCGAGGCGATAGGGTTCGCCGCTCCGGTGCGGCGAGGTGTCGGGCGAGCGCTCGGCGAGCGCGCGCAGCTCCTCGGAGATATCGGCAAGATGCGCCGCGATCGACAATTCCGAGCCGAGCACGTGCAGCTCGTTGAGATAGAACTGCATCACCCGGCTCGATTGCAGCCGTAGCGTGCCCCGCATGACGTCGGCGGTGACAAAGGGATTGCCGTCACGATCGCCGCCAATCCAGCTTCCCATGCGCAGGAACGAGGCGAGCTCGGCTGCCGCCTGCTCGCCGCCCTCTTCCAGCCGATCCTCCAGCGCGTTGATGAGGCGCGGAACCTCGCGAAGGAAGGTGTAATCGTAGAACGACAGGCCGTTGGCGACCTCGTCGAGCACGGTGAGCTTGGTCCGGCGGAGCAGATTGGTCTGCCACAGCGTCAGCACCTCGCGCCGCAACTGCTCGTCGCTGGCCGCGGCCTCGTCCGCCGTCATGGCAAGGCGCTCGCGGCTGTCCAGCAGCGCCGCGATCTCCATCTCGCGGTCCATGGTGCTCTTGCGGCGGACCTCGGTCGGATGCGCCGTCAGCACCGGACTGACGAGGGCCTCCTTGAAGAAGCCGCGCAACGCGTCGGCGCTCACGCCCGCGCTCTTCGCATGCGCCAGCGTCTCCGCCAGCACGCCCGATCCGCCGCGTGATCCGGTTTCCTTGGCGGCGCTCCGGGCGCGCATCTGGCGGATGTTGTTCTGGTCCTCGGCGATGTTGGCGAGGTGGGAGAAATAGCTGAAGGCGCGGACGATGCGCAAAGTATCGGGGATCGACATGCTGTCGAGGATCTGCTCGAGCTCGCGGCGAGCGAGCCGGTCCTCGTCGCGGTGGAACCGGATCGAGGTCTGGCGGATCCGCTCGACCAGGTCGAACACGTCGGCGCCCTCCTGGTCACGCACCGTGTCGCCCAGGATGCGCCCGAGCAGGCGAATATCGTCCCGCAGCCGGACATCGGCCTCCAGCGCCTGGGCCTCCTCGGCGCGGTTGGAACGATCGATCGCTGTGTCAGATGGTACGGTCTGGAGGGACATGGCTAAATTCCCTTCGAAGTCCCTTGGCTGCCCGGCTCGGCGAGTGTGCAAGTTTTTTGCCGCGGTGCAAGATAAACTTGGGGGCGGCGCACACTGGAGGGCGAAGGGCAACGTCGTTCAGACGACTTGCCCTAACGGCGCGCGCGATGTCATTTTCCTCGAAATCAACCCCATGCAAAGTAGGGCTTGCCCGACGCATCGAACCAGAAACACAAGATGTTGTAGATGGGATGGTTGGGGCTAGGCCGGCACGATCACCTTGCCGATCGGCCAGAGCGCGATGCCCGCGAGCTTCAGGTGAGCCCAGGCGAAGGGAATGCCGATGATGGTGATCGCCAGGATCACGGCGGTAATGACGTGGCCGAGCGCCAGCCACCAGCCGGCGAGCAGGAACCAGACGATATTACCGAGCACGCCGAGCGGGCCAGTGCCGATATCGCTCTCTCCGGTGACCTCGTCGCGCCGCACCGCTTTTGAGCCGAACGGCAGGAGCGTGTAGACGGCGATGTTGAACGCCGCCCTCGCCCAGGGCAGGCCGATGATGGTGATGGCCATGATGATGGAAGCCACCAGCCAGCCGAACGCCATCCAGGCACCGCCGATGAGAATCCAGAGCAAGTTGAGCAGGATCGAAACCGGAGCCATGAGATAATCCGCCGTCAATGACCCCGCTTGTATAAGCTCGAAAGCTGTTGCTGCGAAGACAGCTCCGAAATTCGCTCCAGGCAATGCCGGGAATTGGCCTTCGCGTTGGTTAAGAGCTTGTAGCCCGCATGAAGCGAAGCGGAATGCGGGTCGGTACCGTCAAAGTCCCGGATGTCGCTTCGCTTATCCGATTTATGAAACAGCGATAGACCTCCGAACTTCCGCCCCACCTATCAAGGCGCAACCTAGGACACGTTTCGTTGTTCAGGACGAAGAGGGCAGAATTCGGAACAAGCGGATGCGCAAGATTCCCGAGCACGGCGGCAGTCCAACACGAGTGGCCGCAGGTCAGAGGATTTTTCAGACTTCGGGGCTTGATCTACGTCAAAGGGCTCGAGTCTCGGCCACTTAGCCTTCCAATAGTATCTGAAGCATTTTTCCCAAGAACGGAGTAAGAAGATGCTGAAGCGCCTTCTGATTGCTCTGGCCTTGCTAGCATCTCCACCGGCTCTTCATTCCCAGGCGGTAGCGGAAGACGTTGCAGCATCGCCAACAATCCAAGAGGAAATCTGGGCGCTCCCCTTCCCACTTCCTATGCTTGCCTTCGTGGTAAGGCCGATCGGCGATGGCCCATTTCCTCTTGTGATCATGAATCACGGAATTGCGCTCGGCCTTCAGGAACGGACTATGTTCCCGACTATCGAGTACCGCGCGGCTGCGCGGTGGTTCGCGAGCCGCGGCTATTTTGTCATATCACCGGTGAGATACGGAGCCAGTAGCCTGGATGACAAAGATCAGGGGCTCTATGGAGCGGTCTTTGCGCACGTTGGCACCTGCAACAACCCTAACTTCAAAGGCCCGGGACTTGCCATCGCCACCATGAATGAGTGGGTCATCGACTACATGAGCAAGAAGAAATTCATTCAGCCCGGCAAGGTTGTCGTCGTGGGTCAGTCTGGCGGTGGATGGGGGTCGATGGCTCTCGCGAGCCTCAACCCATCGTCAGTTCAAGCTGTCATTACCTTTGCGGCAGGACGCGGAGGCAGAGTAGATGGCAAACCGAACAACAACTGTGCTCCCGACGAACTCGTCGCAACGACGAGCGAGTTCGGTCAGTCGGCGCGAGTACCGATGCTATGGATATACACGGAGAACGACACCTATTTCGGGCCAGAGCTGACGAAGCGGATGCATGATGCTTTCGTAGCGGCGGGAGGAAACGCCGAATATCATGTGCTGCCAGCATTCGGAGGCGACGGCCACTTCATGATCGATTCCCCCGACGCAGTACCCATCTGGTCTCCGCTGGTAAGCCAATTTCTTGAGAAGCATTCAGCAACCAGCAGCGCGCAGCAACAAATGGGCGGCTCCCGTTCTGGTGCGGAGTTACAAGCAAAAGCTCCCAGGGTGCGCCTACCTCAAACGATTCAATACTTGGCTTGGAGAAAGCTCTGTTTCAATTCCAGTGATGGGACTGCGATCTGCCGTACGACATCGACCGGCACCGACGATCTTGGTCAGGTCGTGGCCAGAGTCGATCTGATCCGGCGCGCTGACGGCGCTGCTCGCATGCAACTTTTCGTTCCACAAGGGGCGAACCTGCAAAAGGGCGTCAAAGTCAGCGTGGATCAGGGACCCCCGACTCAGTTTCCTTTCAATTGGTGCCTGACTAACATCTGCATTGCAGCCGCCCCCGTTAACTCTAATCTCATCGCGAAGCTCGACTCCGGAAAGCAACTGAAGCTCGAACTTGCGGACCTGAACTCCTCATCCATCGCGTTGACGCTATCGCTTGATCAATTTGGCACCGTTCGGAAGGGAGCACCCGCGGAGACATTTGACTTCGGCATGGATCAGGAATGAGCCGTTTTCCGGTGTTTCAAAGAAAGCGTTAGAGCCCGCCATGCGCAGTGTCGTCGGTTCGCGTCAGCCCGCGACATAGGCGGGCAACAGCGCAACCGCGATGACGTTCCAAGCAAGCCATGCGACGGGATACGGTTACCTTGGTTCTTGATGTACCCCGTCCCTCGTGGGGCCTATTAAAAGCACGGTTCGGCATCGGATCGGCTCCAGTCAGATACGAGCATTGTTAGTGGCGGGCTCGCGCAGACGGTTGACCTGAATCAATCTTCCAAAAGAGACGGAAGGTATGATTTGCAGTCGAACGCCCGGTGTTGCGTCCGATTGAGGCTCGCGAGCCAAGATGAAGATTACAGCCGTCTTTCCTTCTCAGGGCCGCGACCTGCGTCTTGATTTGCTGCGAGGAGTGGCAAATTGGGCGATTTTTCTCAATCACATGCCGAATAACGTGGTCAACTGGATCACCACGCGCAACTACGGCTTCAGCGATGGGGCCGATCTATTCGTGTTCATATCAGGATACACGGCAGCGCTAGTCTTTGGCCGCATGATGCGAGACCATGGGTTTGTCGTCGGTGCGACGCGGCTATGGAGGCGGGTTTGGCAACTCTACGTCGCGCATGTCATGGTGTTTGTGCTCTACGTCGCGACGGTCGGATATGTCGCTTATCGCTTTCAATTTGACACCCTTGTCCATCAATTCAATGTGGCAAGACTGGGCGACAGACCTTTCGCGATGCTGATACAAGGCCTCCTGTTGCGGTTCAAGCCGGTCAACCTCGACGTCCTACCTCTCTACATCGTATTGATGGCGCTGTTTCCGTTGGTGCTATGGATCATGCTGCGACGCCCTGGTCTCACGCTACTAGCGTCGTTCTTGCTCTATCTCGCGGCCCGTCATTTCGGCTGGAACCTTGCCGCCTATCCCGAAGGCCATTGGTTCTTCAATCCCCTCTGCTGGCAGTTCCTGTTCTGTCTGGGCGCGTGGACTGCACTCGGTGGAGGCACAGAAATCCGACCTTTCCTCATTTCACGGTGGGTCGTGAGTTTGGGCATCGGCTATCTGGTTTTTGCCCTCATCCTAACGCTGGCGGCTTCCGTCGAAAGCATCAGGCAGATCGTTCCAGACTGGATGTTTGATGCCTTCAATCCGAACGACAAGACAAATCTTGCGCCTTACCGAGCCGTGCATTTCGTTGTGATCGCATTGCTCGTGATCCGCTTCATGCCAATGGATTGGAAGGGGCTGAAGAGCCCCATTTGCGATCCGCTCATCAAATGCGGCCAACAGTCCCTGCGGGTGTTCTGCGTCGGCATATTTCTCTCGTTCCTCGGCTTTTTCGTGCTGACGACTAGCTCAGGAACGTTACTTGCTCAAATTCTGATAAGCGTCGTTGGGATCGGAATTCTATGCGCCCTGGCGTACTACGGCGACTGGTCGAAAAAGGTCGACAAGATCATCAAGCGGCCACGCAAGGAAGCACCCATCGCGGCCAAGTCGGGTGCGAGAATGGTGGTTTGAACGTAACCGTCGGTTCTATGCCGCGTGTGCACACCGAGCCTGAAGCAACTTCTCAAGCGGACATCGGGAGCAAAATCGTGATAGATTGCTCAGTCTGCCAGCGATCTCACGCGCAACCTCGAACGCGGCCGCCCGGAGATCATCGCGGATGCGCGTGGATACGCGGAGCCGATCCCGGATTGCGCTTCGCTCCATCCGGGCTACTGCACGACCTCAGATCCTCCGTCCCGCCTCGTCCCAATAGGGATCGCGCAGACGGCGCTTGAAGATCTTTCCGGAATCTTCGCGCGGCAGCTCCGTGCGGATCTCGATGTGCTTCGGCACCTTGTAGTCGGCGAGCTGGGCCTTGAGCCGGGTGCGGATAGAGCCCTCATCGAGCGTGATGCCGGCTTGCGGCTCGACCACCGCCATCAGCGCCTCACCGAATTCGGCGTCGGGGATGCCAAACACGGCGCAATCGTGCACGCCGGGAACAGCGTGCAGCACGGACTCGATCTCGGCCGGATAGATGTTGACGCCGCCCGAGATCACCATGTCGCGCTTGCGGTCGCAGATGAAGACGTAGCCGTCCGCGTCGATATAGCCGACGTCACCCGAGGTGATGAAGCCGTCGCGATCGATCTCCGTGCGCTTCTCGGGCTTGTTGTGATAGGTGAAATCCGCCGTCTCGCGCATGCGCGAATAGATTTCTCCGATCTCGCCCACATCAAGCACGCGGCCGTCTTCGCCCAGGAAGCGCAGCTCGGCGCCAGGCGAGATTTTGCCGACCGTGCCGGGTTTCCTCAGCGCGTCATCTGACGTCGCGAAGGTCACGGCGCCGGATTCGGTCGAGCCGTAGAATTCGTAGATCACCGGCCCCCACCACTCGATCATCGCGCGTTTGACGTCGGGCGGACAGGGCGCGGCGGCGTGGATCACGTGGCGCAGCGAGGAGATGTCGTACTTTTGGCGTACCTCGACCGGCAGCTTCATCAGGCGGATGAACATGGTCGGCACCATGAAGATGGTGTCGATGCGATAACGTTCGATCAGTGCCAGAAACTCTTGCGGCTCGAAGCGCGGCATCAGCACAAGAGCACCGCCGAGCCTTCCTGCGCGGATGCCGAACGAGTTCGGCGCGGAATGATAGAGCGGTCCCGGCAAAAGCGCGCGCGAACCGGGTTTCAGGCCATAGATCATCGCGCGCATGCGATCGCCCGCAGCCATCTGTTCCGGTGTAGGCGCACTGCGCCGCACGCCCTTGGGATGGCCCGTCGTGCCCGAGGTGTAGATCATGTTCATCGGCTGCGGCACGACGGGGCCGTCATAGGGCTGAAATTGTGCGAGCCACAAATCGAAATCGATGGCGGAGTCCGGTATTGCCAGATGACCGGGATCGATCTTGTAGGTCTTCAGGATTTCCGGCGGCGTCGGCACGCTGAGCACGGTGATGCCTTCAGGAATAGCATCGTGCAAGGCGTGCAGCATGTCGGCATGCGCGATCAAAACGCGCGTGCCGGAGTCTTGCAGGATGTAGTTGATCTCGTCCGGCTTGAAGTGCCAGTTGATCGGCACGCCGTAGGCACCTAGCCGCATCGCGGCGTAGGCAGCTTCCAGGAAGGCGATGTCGTTGCGCATGAGCATGCAGACGCAATCGCCTTGTCTGACGCCGATCCCGGCGAGCCCGCTTGCGATGCGATCGGCACGGTCGGCGACTTCCGCATGGCTGCGGTGGCGTTCGCCGGAGGCGAGGCCGAGGAAGAGTTGGGACGTTTCGCTCATTTTTGCTTTTCTTCGTTGACCGGCGACAGGTCGGTTATTTCGTCATCACCGGGCTTGTCCCGGTGATCCACGACCTTGCTTCGTCGCCTTCGACCAACAACGTGGATGGCCGGGACAAGCCCGGCCATGACGAAGAGTTCATCAATCCGCGAACTTCGGCGCGCGCTTTTCCATGTTGGCGCGAACGGCTTCGGTCTGGTTCGCACTACCGATCAGCTTTTGCTGCTCGACGGATTCGGCAAGCAGCGCGGGAGCCGGATCGACCGAGAGATTGTTCAGCATGCGCTTTGCGGCGCGGATCGCATCGGGGCTCTTGCCGGCGATCTCGCGCGCCACCTCGAGCGCGACAGCACGTGGGTCATCGCAGATACGCGTCGCGAGGCCGTAGGACATCGCCTCCTGCGCCGAGAAGATGCGGCCCGTATAGGTGAGCTCGCGCAGGATGTCGTCGCGCACGAGGCTTGCCAGGATCGGCGTGCCCGCCATGTCGGGCACGAGGCCCCATTTGATCTCCATGATCGACATCCGCGCATCGGGTGCGACGAAGCGCATGTCGGCGCCGAGCGCGAGCTGGAAGCCGCCACCGAAGGCGACGCCGTGCACGGCGGCGATCACGGGCACCGCAAGTTGACGCCAGCCCCACACCGCCTGCTGCGCAAAATTCGCCTTGCCGTGCGTGCGCACGGTGAGATCACGATTTTCGCCACCCGGAATTCCATTGCCGCCCTTCTCCTTCATCGCGGCAAAACGACCCATGTCGAGGCCGGCGCAGAACGCCCGCCCCTCGCCGGACAGCACGACGACGCGCACGCCTTTTTCCTTGGAAAGCCGGTCGGTTGCGTCGACCAATGCCTGAAACATCGCCTGATCGAGCGCATTCATCTTGTCCGCCCGCACCAGGCGAACGTCGGCGACGCCTTCCGAAACCGAGATCGACACGCGCTCTTCCATCGACGGATTCTCCCCTGTTCTTGATCGGTCGCGGCTTTACAGGAGGGCGGCGGCCAGATTTAGTCAATCGACCAATTAACTCAAAATCCATCGAGGGGAAACGCCATGTTCAAGGAAAATCTTCTGGCCGGCCGGCGCATCCTTGTGACCGGTGGCGGCACCGGTCTCGGCAAGTCGATGGCGGCGCGCTTTCTCCAGCTCGGCGCCGAGGTGCACATCTGCGGCCGGCGCAAGATCGTGTGCGACGAGACCGCGACTGAGCTGATGGACCTCTACGGCGGCCGCGTCACCAGCCATGGCGTCGACATCCGCAACGCGCTCGCGGTCGAGGAGATGATCGAGAACATCTTTCGCGAGGGCGCGCTGACCGACCTCATCAACAACGCCGCCGGAAATTTCATCTCGCGCACGGAAGAGCTCTCGCCGCGCGGCTTCGACGCAGTCGCCAACATCGTCATGCACGGCACGTTCTACGTGACGCATGCCGTCGGCAAGCGCTGGATCGCCGCGAAGCAGCCGGGCAACGTGGTGTCGATCACCGTGACCTGGGTGCGCAACGGCTCGCCCTACGTGGTGCCGTCAGCGATGAGCAAGTCCGCGATCCACGCCATGACGATGTCGCTTGCGACCGAATGGGGCCGCCACGGCATCCGGCTGAACACGATTGCGCCGGGCGAAATTCCAACCGAAGGCATGAGCAAGCGCATCAAGCCGGGCGACGAGGCCGGCGCGCGCACCAAAGCGATGAACCCGATGGGCCGCGTCGGCAGCATGGAGGAATTGCAGAATCTCGCCGTGTTCCTGATCTCCGGCGGCTGCGACTGGATCAACGGCGAGACCATCGCCATGGACGGCGGGCAGGCGCTGGCCATGGGCGGCAATTTCTACCAGCTCCGCGACTGGAGCGACGACGACTGGAAAGCGGCGCGGGAGTCCATCATGGCGCAGAACGAGAAGGACCGGGCTGCGAGGGGCTAGGTCTCGTGCCCCGGACGCAACGCAGCGCGGGGCGCTTGCGGCGTGATGCGTTGCAGAGCCGGGGCCCAGCCTGCTCGCACGTGCGCGAAAGTGTGGGTCCCGGCTCTGCGCAGCAGCGCATCGGACGAAGCTTCGCTTCGCCGGGAGAGCGCTGCAGCGCGTCCGGGACACGAAACCGAAGCTCCCCTCCCCCGTATTGTCTTTACCTGCGGATGACGCCACACTCCGCGGCATAAAAACAAGACGCCACGGGAGAGACATGTCCACATCACAGCCATTGGCGAACCTCGCCGAGATGGTGCGCGAGCGCGCGAAGAGCCGCGGCAACGCCACCGCCTATGAGTTCGAGGGACGCCTCACCAGCTTTACCGAATTCGACGTCAAGACGAACAAGGTCGCCAATGCGCTTCTCGCGATGGGCGTCAGGCATGGCGACCGCATCGCCTATCTCGGCAAGAACAGCGACGTCTACTTCGAGCTTTTGATGGGTGCGATGAAAGCCGGCGTGGTGATGGCGCCGGTGAACTGGCGGCTCGCGGGGCCGGAAGTTACGTTCATCGTGGAGGACTGCAAGGCGCCGGTGTTGTTCGTCGGGCCTGAGTTCATCGCGCTGGCGCGCCAGATCAGGGACAAGCTGCCGAACGTGCGCAGCGTGATCACCACCGAAGGCGGCGCGCCGGAATGGCCCGATTTCACCGCCTGGCGCGATGCGCAAGAAGGCAACGACCCGAACGTACCGATCAACGCGAAGGACATTGCGATCCAGCTCTATACGTCCGGCACCACCGGCAAGCCGAAGGGCGCGATGCTGTCGCATGCGAACTTCCTCAATCTCGTTCAGACCGGAAATGCCCAGGACAAGCCTGAGTGGAACAGGTGGTCGACCGACGACGTGTCGCTGGTCGCGATGCCGATCTTCCACATCGGCGGCTCAGGCTGGGGTGTGATGGGACTCTATCATGGCGCCCGCGGCGTGATCGCGCGCGAGTTCGATCCGACAAAGGTGCTCGACTTCTTCGAGCTGTCGGGCATCACGAAACTCTTCATGGTGCCGGCGGCAATGCAGTTCGTGGTGCGCCAGCCGCGCGCAAAAACGGTCGATTTCTCGCGCCTGAAATACATGCTCTATGGCGCCTCACCGATCCCGGCGGCGCTGCTGAAGGAATGCATCGAGGTCTTCAAGTGCGGATTCGTGCAGATGTACGGCATGACCGAGACGACGGGCACGATCGTCGCGCTGCCGCCGGAGGATCATGTCGAGGGGCTGGAGCGGATGCGCTCCGCCGGCAAGGCGCTGCCGGGCGTCGAGATCGCGATCCTTGATGCCAATGGCAAGCCGCTGCCGCCGCGCCAGGTCGGCGAGATCGCGACACGCTCGGGCTCCAACATGGCGGGCTACTGGAACTTGCCGGAGGCAACCGCCGCGACGCTTCGCGCCGACGGCTGGCTGCGCACCGGTGATGCCGGCTACCAGGACGAGGACGGCTACCTCTACATCCATGACCGCATCAAGGACATGATCATCTCCGGCGGCGAGAACATCTATCCGGCCGAGGTCGAGAGCGCGCTGTGCGACCACCCCGATGTGGCAGAAGCCGCCGTGATCGGCGTGCCCGACGACAAATGGGGCGAGGCGGTGAAGGCGATCGTGGTGATGAAGCCCGGTAAGGAGGCCAGCGCCACCGACATCATCAATTTCACCCGCGAACGGATCGCCGGTTTCAAGACCCCGAAGAGCGTGGAGTTCATCCCCGCGCTGCCGCGTAATCCGTCAGGCAAGATTTTGCGGCGACAGTTGCGCGAGCCGTATTGGGCGGGCAAGGATCGAAGGGTGAATTGATTCTCGCTCGTCGTCTCGGGGCGCGCGCAGATTCCGTAGGGTGGGCAAAGGCGCGAAGCGTCGTGCCCACCATCCCACCGCGTCTTCGGCAGAAGTGGTGGGCACGCTTCCGCCTTCGCCCTTCGAGCTACGGCGGATGAGTCGCTTTGCCCACCCTACGACTTCGCGCCTCAATGCTTCCCCGGGCCCATATACCCGAACAAAAATCCCGCCACCTTCCGCATCTGGATCTCCTCGCTCCCCTCCGTGATGCGGTAGCGTCTGTGATGCCGGTAGATATGCTCGAAGGGCTTATGGCGTGAATAGCCCATGCCGCCATGGACCTGCATGGCGCGGTCGGCGGCTTCGCAGCAAAGGCGGTTTGCCCAGTAGTTGCACATCGAGACGCGGTCGGAGAGCGTTCGCTCGATCTGCTCCTCGGTGAGCCCATCCATTTCCCACGCGGTCTTGCGGATCAACAGGCGCAGCATCTCGGCTTGGGTGGCGAGTTCGACCAGCGGGAACTGGATCGCCTGGTTCTCCGCGAGCGCCTTGCCGAAGGGCTTTCGCTCGCGCGCGTATTTGACACTTTCGTTGATGCAATAGACCGCAGCGCCGAGCGAGCTTGCGGCCTGACGGATGCGGTTCTGGTGCACGAAGCACTGCGCGAGCGACAGGCCGCGGCCGACCTCGCCGAAGAGCGCGTCCCCGGGCACGAACACGTCCGTAAAACTGACACGGGGATGGTCCGTCGGCATGTTGAAGGTCCACATGTACTCCTCGACCTTCACACCATGGCTGGTCGCCGGCACCAGGAAGCAGGTGATGCCGCGCGCATCGCCATCATTGCCTGACGTGCGCGCGAACAGCGCGCAATGGGTCGCGACGTGCATGCCGGTCGTCCACATCTTCTGGCCATTGATGATCCAGCCCTTGACGTTGTCGCGCGTCGCAGCAACGGCACGCGTCTCCATGTGGGTGGCATCCGAGCCGTGATGCGGCTCGGTCAGGCCGAAGGTGATGCGATACTTGCCTTTGATCGAGCCGTCGATCATCGCCTTCTGGTCGTCGCGACCGTAGCGGTCCAGCATGGTCACGACCGGGAAATTGCCGACGATGGAATGCTCGTTCTGAAGATCGTTGTGCAGGCCGAGACCCTTTGCGGCGAAATGTTCGCGAATGACGGCCATCCAGAGGTTGGAACCGTCCTTGCCGCCATATTGCCGGGACACCGCGAAGCGCAGATGGCCGGCGGCATCCGCGCAATCCTTCGCCCTGCGCAGCAACGCCTCCCATTCATGCCGCGGCAGGCCGCCATTCTCGAAATCGGTGCGCGCCCATTCGCGGCGATGATCGAAGAAGCGGATGTTGTCGTCGGCCTCCTCCATCGGCCTGATCTCGCGTTCGATGAAACGGTCGAGCTCTCCGAGGTAGGCGACGAGATCGGCAGGCAATGAGAAATCCACGGCAGTCTCTCCCGGAGCTATCTTGTTGTTTTGCGTTAAGGCGCTACGCGCTTTTTGCTTGCCTCGAATAAGGTGAGAAGAGCGCTGGCAAGTCAAGCAAGCCGAGAGGCGCCGGTTACGCAATGCGCGCTTGCGCAATTGGATGGTGCTGAGGTCCGGCCGCGCGTTAGTATGGCGATCAATTCCTTCCAACAGAAAATGCGGGAGCGATCATGGAGCTGAAATTTTCCAAGGTGGAACGCAAGGGTCCGCTCACCATCGTCACGCTGTCGCGGCCCGAGGTCTACAACGCGCTGCATATCGATGCGCATTTCGAGCTCAACAAGGTGTTCGACGATTTCTCGGCAGACCCTGCGCAGTGGGTTGCGATCGTTACGGGAGCCGGCGACAAGGCGTTCTGCGCCGGCAACGACCTGAAATGGCAGGCGGCGGGAGGAAAACGCGGCTGGGACAAGGGCGGCTTTGCCGGCCTCACCTCGCGCTTCGACTGCGACAAGCCGATCATCGCCGCCGTCAATGGCGTCGCGATGGGCGGCGGCTTCGAGATCGCGCTCGCCTGCGACCTGATCATCGCCTCGGAGAATGCGACCTTCGCGCTGCCCGAGCCACGCGTCGGCCTCGCCGCGCTTGCCGGCGGCCTGCATCGTCTGCCGCGGCAGATCGGATTGAAGCGCGCCATGGGCATGATCCTCACCGCGCGCCACGTCAGCGCCAAGGAGGGCCTTGAGCTCGGTTTCGTTAACGAGGTGGTGCCGCAGGGCGAAGCGCTCGCGTCAGCGTTGCGCTGGGCGGAGATGATCACCAAGAACTCGCCAATGTCGATCCGCGCGTCGAAGCAGACCATCCAGAAGGGGCTCGCCGTGTCGTTGGAACAGGCGATCGAGGAGCAGCGGGAGTACCCGGCGGTGAAGGCGATGGTGGCCTCGCAGGATTACATCGAGGGGCCGAAGGCGTTTTCCGAGAAGCGGCCGCCGAAGTGGCTGGGACGGTAGGGCTCTGCGCCTGTCATGGCGAGGGCCCTTTCACATCACCGGTGTCATGCCCCGCGAAAGCGAGGGCATCCAGTATTCCAGAGGCAGCGATATTCATAACAACTGCCGCGGCGTACTGGATCGCCCGGTCAAGCCGGGCGATGACGGCTGCGAATGGGGCTGGATCATCCACCCCTCGACAACTCCCGCTTGTACGATGCGTAATTCGGCTGATCGACGGCGAGCTTGTCCATCGTGGTCTGCCAGAGATGTTCGGCGAGCCCCGGCGTCGCAAGGTCCAGCTCGCCTTTCGCGATGCGCTCGGCGAGCGCGCGATTGAGCTCGGTCAACGCGCCGTCCATGCCGAGCAGCACGCGCAGCCGCGTCATCTCGCGCCCATCACTCCCCTCCTCCAGAGTCAACTGCCGCACAACGAGGTCGAGGGCGTTGATGGCGACGCGCAGCTTGAATGCCTGGTGGCCGGAGATCAGCGGCACGATCTCACTGCGGAGGAAATCGGCGACCGCATGGGTCAGCTCGATCGGGCTCGGCTCGTCCTGCATGCTCAGCTCCCTCGCGGCGCCAGCAGGCGCAACAGGTCGATTTCGGTCTCTGAGGCGCGGCGGCCGATCATGGCGCGCTCCATGGAATGATCGGGGCCAGCGCGAAACCGCTGCATCATGGCGCCGCACATCAATCCCCAGCGCAGCGTGCCCATCACTTCCCAGAACTTCACCCGCGCCGCATCGACCCTGCGGCCAGCAGCCTCGTAGCCGGCAAACATTTCCTCGCGTGGGCCGAAACCGCCGACCGGCTTGTCGATCTCGCCGAATCGCCAGGAGTTGACGCAGATCCAGCCGAGATCCTCCATGGGATCGCCAAGATGAGCGAGCTCCCAATCCAGCACCGCGCGCACGCCATCCGCCCCAATGATGAGGTTGCCGTTGCGGAAATCGCCGTGGACCAACGTCACCTCGTCGGACGGACCGGGATCGTGGTCACGCAGCCAGCGCAGCGCAAGTTCGAACACCGGTTTCGGCCAGTTGAAGTTGCGATAGTCGCGCTCCAACTCGTCGAGCTCCTTTCTCGCGGTCATGCGGCGAAGCTCCGGCAGCTCGGCTTGCGGCAGCTTATGCAGGCCGGCGAGGATGCCGCCGATCTGGCGCGCCAGCAGCGGGCGTGCCGCGGCGAACTCATCGTCCCGCAAGATCTTGCGGGCAATCGTCTCACCCTCAACCCGCTGCATGATGAACCCGGTGCCGAGATCGTCCTCCGCCGTCAGGACATGCAGCACGCGCGGCGACGGCACTCCCGCCTCGTATGCAAGCTGCATCAGCCTGGCCTCGGCGACGAAGCCTGCCGCTCGCGACGGCGCCACGCGATAGTCCCTCGACGCACGACGCAGGATCGCGCCAACGTTCCCATTGGGATGCAGAATGTCGAAGCGCCAGCTTTCCTGGTTGGCACCGCCGGACAGTTTTGCAGCCCCCGTGACGCCGGTTGCCCCAGGACACCAGCGCGCGACGCTACGCGAAAGCTCCGCCTCGATCATTTGCCTCTGATCATTTACCTCTGAATTTGGCCGGACGCTTCTCGAGGAAGGCGCCGACGCCCTCGCGGAAATCCTCGGTGTCACCCGCACGAAGCTGGCACTGGAATTCGAGATTGAGCTGCTCCTCGAAGGAATTTTCCGGGCTGTCCCAATAGAGCTTGCGGATCAGCGACAGCGCCACCGTCGGCCCGTTGGCAAGCTCATGCGCGAGCTTCATCGCCTCCTCCATCAGCGCGCCGTCGTCATGGACGCGGTTGACGAGGCCCCATTCCAGCGCCTTTTCCGCCGGCAGCCGCTCGCCCATCAGCGACAGCTCGATCGACCGCGCCTTGCCGACGAGGCGCGGCAACAACCAGGTCGAGCCGCAATCGGGCACGAGGCCGATGCGGCGGAAGGCTTGCAGGAAATAGGCCGATCGCGCGCATAGGATCATGTCGCCGAGCAGCGCAAAGCTCATGCCGGCGCCGGCAGCCGGACCGTTGACCGCCGTAACGATTGGACAGTGCAGATTGCGGATCCGCCGCAGGAACGGGTGAAAGCCGGTCTCGAGTGTCAGGCCGGCCTTGGTCTTCTTCGACTGATTGTTGCGGCCCTGCAAGTTCGCGCCGGTGCAGAACGCGCGCCCCGCGCCGGTCAGCACCACGCAGCGGACCTCGCTCTTCCGTTCCTCGATCTCGTCGAGCGCCTCCGTGAGCCCGCCCAGCATGTCCACCGACACGGCGTTCATGACCTCCTGGTGATTGAGCTTCAGAATGGCGACCGGCCCGTCGAAATCGAGCGCGACGTGTTTGAACTGCATGGTTTCCTCACCCCCGTTGCGGCCGCGATGTTCCGCAGACCGGAATTGCTTTTCGTCGGAGCGCATATTTGATTTTTGTCGGCGGCTTGTCCATGGTGATCGGGACATAGCGGACAATCTTGTGCGCACAGGCTGATGCGCGTCATGCCAAGAAACAGCGGGGAAACACCCATGACCATTTTCGATCTCACCGGCCGCGTCGCCGTGATCACCGGCGGCAATGGCGGTATCGGGCTCGGCATCGCGCAGGCGCTGGCCGCACAAGGCTGCAACGTCTCGATCTGGGGCCGCAACGCCGAGAAGAACAAGGCTGCCGTCGCCAGCATGGCCGGCTCGCCCGGCAAGGTCGATGCCCGCGTCTGCGACGTCACCGATCCTGCGTCAGTGAATGCGGCGATGAAGGCGACGCTCGACACGTTCGGCCGGGTCGACGGCTGCTTCGCCAATGCCGGCATCGGCGGCGGCGGACGGCGCTCCTTCATCGAACGCACCGAGGAAGAATGGAGCTCGATGTTTGCGACCAATCTCGACGGCGTGTTCCACGCCTTCCAGGCCGCGGCCAGGCACATGACCGACCGCGCCAATGCCGGCGATCCCTTCGGCCGGCTGGTTGCAACCTCGAGCCTCGCCTCGATCTTCGGCACCGCGCGTAACGAGCATTACGCCGCGACCAAGGCCGCGATCAACGCGCTGGTGCGCGCGCTCGGCGTCGAGCTGGCGCGCTACGGCGTCACCGCGAACGCGATCCTGCCGGGCTGGATCAGGAGCGACATGACCGCCGGGATCATGGCCAACGAGAAATTCGTCGCCAACGTGATGCCACGGATTCCGCAGCGGCGCTTCGGCGAGCCATCCGATTTCGGCGGCATCGCGGTGTACCTGATGAGCAAGGCATCATCCTATCACACGGCGGATACATTCGTGATCGACGGCGGCTATACCGCGTTTTGAGATTTGTAGGGTGGGTTAGCCGAAGGCGTAACCCACCATGGAATTATCCGCGTGAAAGAGATTGGTGGGTTACGCTTCGCTAACCCACCCTACAAACTGAGTCACAACAACAGGGGGAAAAGAGCAATGTTCTCGCACGTGATGATCGGCACCAACGATCTGGACAAGGCCAAGGCGTTCTACGACAAGCTGCTGGCGACACTCGAGGTGCGGCCGGCGCGGGTCGACGGCCATCGCATCTTCTACGTCACCAGGGCCGGCGTGTTCTCGGTGAGCAAGCCGATCAATGGCGAGCCTGCGACGCACGCCAATGGCGGCACCATCGGCTTTGCCTGCAATTCGCCCGAACAGGTCGAGGCCTGGCACGCGGCCGGCATCGCGGCCGGCGGGAAGACCTGCGAGAATCCTCCCGGCATTCGTGAGGGCGCGGCGGGCAAGGCTTACCTCGCCTACTTGCGCGATCCCGACGGCAACAAGATCTGCGCGATGCACCGGATGGTGTGAGCGGGCAATCGCTCCCGCCCAATCGAAGCTGTCATTCCCCGCGAAGGCGGGGAATCCAGTACGCCGCGGCCTCTCGTTGGACTCACTGATCTCACGGAGTACTGGATCGCCCGATCAAGTCGGGCGATGACGCCGGGGACTGCGGCGGGCATGGCGTTTCAAACGCTGTTTGATCTACATCGATTCAAAAAACCACGCTCGCGCTTTGACCTCGCCGCGTCTATTGTCGCGGCAATCGCGGCCCACTCAATCGGGAGGAACAAGAATGAAACACGCCTATGTGCCCCGCACCACCAACTACACGCTCAATCCCGGCGACGAGCTCAATGATCTCAGAATGTCTGACCAGGTCCGGCCGCTCTATGACCACGTGAAGAAGTTCATCCGCGAGACCGTCGAGCCGATGGCGGTGGAGTTCATCAAGCATGGCGAGAAGAAGGACGACCGCTGGAGCTTTACGCCGGGTCAGCTCGAGGTGCTGGAGAAGGCCAAGAACAAGGCCAAGGAGGAAGGCCTCTGGAACTTCTTCCTGCCCGATGACGACACCGGCCAGGGCCTGAAGAACCTCGACTACGCCTATATCGCCGTCGAGCTCGGCAAGAGCCCGCTGGCTTCGGAAACCATGAACTGCTCGGCGCCCGACACCGGCAACATGGAGGTGCTGGAGCGCGTCGGCACCAAGGCGCAGAAGGAGACGTGGCTGAAGCCGCTTTTGAACGGCGAGATCCGCTCGGCCTACGCGATGACGGAGCCGAACGTCGCTTCATCCGATGCCAAGAACATCTCGACCACTGCAAAGCTGGTCGGCGACGAATGGGTGATCAACGGCGAGAAGTATTACATCTCGGGTCTCGGCGATCCCCGCTGCAAGATCATGATCGTGATGGTCAAGACCAATCCCGATGCGCCGCCGAGCAAGCAGCAGTCGCAGATCCTGGTGCCGAAGGACACGCCCGGCGTCGAAATCCTGGGACCGATGCACGTGTTCGGCCAGGACCACGCGCCGCGCGGACACATGCATATGCGCTTCAACAATGTGCGCGTGCCCAGAGACAACATCCTGCTCGGCGAAGGCCGCGGCTTCGAGATCTCGCAGCTCCGCCTTGGACCCGGGCGTATCCATCACTGCATGCGCACCATCGGCAAGGCCGAGAAGGCGCTCGACATGATGGTGCAGCGCGGCCTCACGCGCGAGGCCTTCGGCAAGAAGATCGCCCATCTCGGTGGCAACCTTCAGATCATCGCGCAGGCGCGCTGCGAGATCGAGGCGATGCGGCTGATGGTGCTGAAGGCGGCAAAGGCCATGGACGTGCTCGGCAACAAGGAGGCGCGCGTCTGGGTCTCCATGGTCAAGGCCATGGTGCCGGAGCGCGCCTGCACCATCATCGACCAGGCGATCCAGATGCACGGCGCCACCGGCATCTCGCAATGGACGCCGCTCGCCGAGATGTACCAGGACGTTCGCCACCTGCGCTTTGCAGATGGCCCGGACGAGGTGCACTGGATGGTGGTGGGACGGCATGAGCTGAGCATGCCGTAAGCCTGTTGCTGTCGGTGGGCAAGGGCGCGCTCTTCGCGCGCCATGCCCACCATCCTTCCGCATTGGTTGACATGAGCGGTGGGCACGCTTCGCTTTGCCCACCCTACGACTACAACTCGTGGAGGGGCTTACGACGCAGCCGCCGTCTGAAGCTTGTCCTGCGTCTTGGTCTCGAAGTCGGAAGCGTCGTGACGCTCGTGCAATTGGCTTGCGGGGTCGCCGGAGACGCGGTTGACCATGCGGCCGCGCTTCACCGCCGGGCGCTTGGCGATCTGATCGGTCCAGCGCTGCACGTTCTTGTAGTCCTGCACGGACAGGAATTCGCCAGCGCCATAGACGAGCCCCTTGGCGAGCGCGCCATACCACGGCCAGACCGCGATGTCGGCGATCGTGTAGTCACCGCCCGCCAGGTACTCGCTCTCCGCAAGCCGCCGGTCGAGGACGTCGAGCTGGCGCTTGGTTTCCATCGCGAAGCGATCGATGGCGTATTCGATCTTGGTCGGCGCATAGGCGTAGAAATGACCGAAGCCGCCGCCGAGATAGGGTGCGCTGCCCATCTGCCAGAACAGCCAGGACATCGCTTCGGTACGCGTCTTGATATCTTTCGGCAGGAAAGCACCGAACTTTTCGGCAAGGTAGACCAGGATCGAGCCGGACTCGAACACGCGGATCGGCTCGGGACCGGAGCGGTCCAGCAGCGCGGGGATTTTCGAGTTCGGATTGATGGCGACGAAGCCGCTGCCGAACTGATCGCCCTTGCCGATATTGATCAGCCAGGCGTCGTATTCCGCGCCCTTGTGGCCGAGCGCAAGCAGCTCCTCCAGCATCACGGTCACCTTGACGCCATTCGGCGTGGCCAGCGAATAGAGCTGGAACGGATGCCGGCCGACCGGCAGCTCCTTGTCATGCGTCGGGCCTGCGATCGGCCGGTTGATGCTGGCAAACTGCCCGCCGCTCGGCTTATTCCAGGTCCAGACTTTGGGCGGCTCATAGGCGGGTGCGTCGGTCATGAAAAAGAGCTCCAGCGCGGAAGGGCGCGTGGGCTGTTAGCTAGCGATACCGGCGAGATTGGCAAGAGCGCCGGGTTGCATTGGCGGATGGGCGCCCTCCCCGTTTCGTCATGGCCGGGGTGCTCCGTCCGTCCGGCGCCTACACGCAAGAAGCCCATGGCGAAGCGGCTTTGCATGGTGGCGAGGCCAAGCCAGCGTTTTCGCCAAAGCAAGAGCAACGCGAAGGCGGCCGCCGGGGAGAGACAGATGAAATCGCCTATCTGCGAGATGCGGGGAATCAAGTTCCTCCTGTTCGCCTTCAGCCATTGCCGCGACGTCGTGGCCGCCGTGAGCCGCGCCGGCGATTTTGGCGTGCTGGGCGCCACCGTGCACACGCCGGCCCGCGCGGCCGCCGCGGGCAATGCGCGGGCACGCTACTTCGTCCAGAATCTTTCCGCGGAGACAGCCTGGATTGCTTCGCTTCGCTCGCAATGACGAAATAACCGACACCGTGAATTGGAAGTCATGACAGGCAAGACCAGCATCCCCCCAGACCGCGTTCCCGTCATCGTCGGCATCGGCGAGATCGTCGATCGTCCCAAGGAGATCACCGCGGGCCTCGAGCCGCTCGATCTTCTCGAACAGGCGCTCCGGCGGGCCGAAGAAGATGCTGGCGCAAGGCTGCTTGGCGAGGTGCAATCGCTCGACGTCGTCAACTTCCTGAGCTGGCGCTATCGCGATCCCGAAAAGCTGCTGGCGCGGCGGCTCGCTGTTCAACCTTCGCATTGCTACTACGGGCCGGTCGGCGGCGAGAGCCCGATCCGCTATCTGCATGAGGCGGCGCAGCGCATCGCGCGCGGCGAATGCAGTGTGGCCGCCGTCTGCGGCGCGGAGGCGCAATCGACCGCGACCAAGGCGGAACGCGCCGGAGCAAAACTGCCATGGACGCCGTTTGCGCATGACGTCGAAGAGCCGAAGCGCGGCGCAGCGTTCCAGAAGCCGCTCGCCGTGAAGCTCGGCGTGTTTCGTCCCGTCACGGTCTATCCCTTCTACGAGGCCGCATCCTCCGCGCATTGGGGGCAGACGCCGCGCGAGGCGATGGCGGAATCAGGCACGCTGTGGTCGCGCTATTCGGAGGCCGCCGCGCAAAATCCGAACGCCTGGTTGAAGCGGCGCTTTGCGCCGGCCGAGATCACGACGCCGACCGCGGACAACCGCCTGATCGCGTGGCCCTGCACGAAACTCATGGTCGCCAACCCAATGGTCAACATGGGCGGCGCGCTGCTGCTCACCAGCCTTGCGAAGGCGCGCGCGGCCGGCATTGCCGAGGACCGGCTGGTCTATCCGCTCGGTGGCGCCTCGGCCGAGGAGCCGCGCGACTATCTCCCGCGCGATCAGTTCTATGAGAGCCATCCGCAGAATGCGGTGCTGAAGGCGGTGATGGATCTCGCCGGCGGTGACGGCACGCAGTTCGACGCAATCGAGCTGTATAGCTGCTTTCCTTGCGTGCCGAAGATGGCGCGGCGGACGCTGGGGCTCGGGCCCGATGTGCAGCCGACCGTGACCGGCGGCCTTACCTTCTTCGGCGCACCGCTCAATAACTACATGACCCACGCGGCCTGCGCGATGGTGCGCAAATTGCGCGGTGGCGCGAAACTCGGCCTGCTCTACGGCCAGGGCGGTTTCGTCACCAAGCACCACGGGCTCGTGCTCTCGAAAACGCCGCCGCGCGCGGCGCTGGCGCAGGCCTCGAGTGTGCAGCTTGATGCCGACCGCAACAAGCGCGCGGTGCCGGAGTTCGTGACCGAGGCCTCAGGCCCGGGCAAAGTCGAGAGCTTTACGGTACTCTACGGCCGCAATGGCAACGTCGAGCACGGCGTCGTCATGCTGCGCACGGAGGACGACCGGCGAACATTGGCGCGCATTCCGGCAAGCGACAACGCGACACTGGCGCATCTGCTGAACATGGACCGCACGCCCGTAGGATCGCTCGGCGGGATCGCGATGGCGGAAGACGGCGTGCCCGAGTGGAAGGTGAGCTAAAGCGTGATGGCATTAAGTTCGATAGCCTGAATTTTTGAGGTAGTTGGCGCATTCCTCGGGGGTGAAGGCATCG
>NZ_JBANBK010000022.1:0-106910 GCF_053572325.1 Bradyrhizobium sp. UFLA05-112
CCCTTGAACGCCCGCCGCCATGCGTGTGGATTGTGCCCCACCGTGCGCCGAAACAGGCGGCACAGAGCGGACTGGTCGACCAGGCCGCAGGCGACCGCAATTTGACTCAACGGCTCGTTGGTCGTGAGCATCAGCTTCTGGGCGCGTATGGTTCGCCTCATTGTCAGGTAGGAGTGAGGCGGCTGGCCAAAGCTCTTCTTGAATGCCCGCGAAAAGTAGCTGGGGCTGAGATTGACCACGCCTGCTAGTTCGGCTGTCGTCAGCGAGACGCTCAGATTGGCTTCGATATGCGCTTTCAGACGGCGCTCTTGCCAGGGAGCCAGCCGACCTGCGCTCGCGGATGGAGCATGCGCATTTTCGTCCAACGTTGCGCGCAAAATGTCCATCACGCAATCGATGAGCTGCCGGGCACGCGCTTGATCCGAGACGACGGCGTCGTCCGCGCTCCGAAGCAGTTCCATCATCGTATGCGCAGAAGCGAGCGAAGACGGTTCGGTCGGCGTATCGCCGCTCATTTTGCTGACAACATGCGCCGGCGTCGCCCCTGCGCCGTGGGACAGAGTGGTAGAGCCATCCATGATTCACCCAGTAGGAAATTGGCGTTGGAACCATGGGCGGCGGCTGCGCCAAGTGAAAGTTAAAGGTTGTAAAAAGAGGAAGGAGGCTCTCGCCGGATTTGTCCTCGATTTTACAGCACGAACGGGAAAGTCTCGGCGGTGCTGATCAAGGCAGGCGGCGCCGAATGGCTAGGATCCATCACGCAGGGAACGGTTGGCGGATGGAGTCGTGAGAGCCAGGAGCGCGCAACATGAGAGATATGTTCGAGTTTGCGGAGCTTAGCAAGGACACGTCGGTCGCGGATGTCGAAGACCACGTCCTGCTGAAGGAGATGTCCCATCGGATCAAGAACGAATATGCAGGCATCATCAATGCAATCTCGCTGCGCGCCCACAAGTCGCAGAGCACGGCAGTCAGGGCCGCCTTGACCGACGTGGCGACGCTCCTGATGCAGTTGTCGGATGTCCATCGGGCGCTGACGTTTCCCCCTGGTCGGCAGCCGGTCGAGGTCTGTGCGTATCTGCAGCGGCTGTGCGGCGCGGTGAGTGCTGTGCGGCTAAGGGATCGCAACATAAGGCTGCTGCTCGTCGAGTCCGAACCGCAATTTCTTGCGGCCGAAAGCTGCTGGAAGCTTGGGCTTGCCGTCTCCGAGCTCATTACCAATTCGTGCCGGCACGCATTTGGCCCGGTCGACGGCGTTATCCGGATCGAGTTGTCGAAGGCCGGGCCAATGGTGACATGCTGCATCTGCGACAATGGTTGTAACCGAGGTCAACGGCCGGCGGGACGGGGTCTGAAGCTCGTGAAATCCCTGGTGCAAAGCGTTGGAGGCACGTTCGATTGTGGCTTTGGAGACCGGGGCGCCATCACGCTGATCTCGATGCCCAGCAGCGGAACTCTTGGCGGCCTTCACTGAGGATTGCGGCGCGAGGTGACACTTTTACCTCTCTTTACTTGCTCGCCGATGCGGCGCAGGCAACGTTGGCAGGTCGAGAAAGCCCACCCAGGAGCAGGAGCGCGAGAGATGGCGGAAGCAAGAGCATTTGCAGCGGCCACACCCAATCTCTTTCAGACGATCAATCCAGCGACGGGTGAGAAGGGAGCAGCCTACCCCGGGCATAGCATCGACCACGCGTTGTCGATTGCCGCCAACGTTCATCGCGCGCAGACCACGTGGCGTCGGGTCGGCTTCAAGGATCGCGCTCCTTTGATGAAGAATGCCGCCAAAGTCATTCGCGACAATAGTTCGCGGTATGCCAAGCTCATGACGGAGGAGATGGGCAAGCCAGTGACCGATGGCCTTGCCGAGCTCGACAAATGTGCCTCCTGTTGTGACTATTTTGCCGAGGCCTCGGAAGGCTTTCTCAAGCCGAAACCTCTCGATATGAGCGTCGGCTATTCCGGCCCCGGCGCGCCACCCAAGGCGTTTGCGACCTTCAATCCCCTCGGCGTCATCCTTGCCGTCATGCCGTGGAATTTTCCGTTCTGGCAGGTCATCCGGTTCGCTGCGCCGCATCTGATGGCCGGCAACGGCGGCGTCTTGAAGCATGCGTCCAACGTGCCGGGATGCGCGTTAGCCCTGGAGGAGATTTTCAGGCTGGCGGGATTCCCCGTCGACCTGTTTCGAGCGGTGCTGCTGCCGTCGAAGGATTTGCGGCCACTGATCGAAGACCCGCACATCGCCGCGGTCACGCTGACCGGCAGCGTTGCCGCCGGGAAGTCGGTCGCCGCGATCGCCGGCGCAGTCATGAAGAAGGGCGTCTACGAGCTCGGCGGCTCCGACGGCTATATTGTGCTCGAGGATGCGGATCCGGTCGCCGCCGCCAGGATATGCGCGCGCGGGCGCATGGTGAACGGTGGCCAGAGCTGCATCGCTGCGAAGCGCTTTGTTGTGGTCGAGAGCGTCGGGCCGGCTTTCGAGAGCGCGCTCGTCGAGGAGATGAAGCGTTTCGAAATGGGAGACCCCAACGATGCGAAGACGCTTCTCGGGCCGATGGAAAGCGTGCATTCGCGGGATCAGATCGCAAGTCAGGTCAGTCAGAGCATCAAAAATGGTGCTCGGCTTCTGCTGGGTGGCGAGGCTCCGAAACGCGCCGGCGCCTGGTTTCCGGCAACGATCCTGTCGAACGTTCTGCCGGGCCAGGCGGCGCATGACGAGGAACTGTTCGGGCCCATTGCTGCGGTCATATCCGCCAAGGACGAGCGGGACGCGATTCGTATCGTGAATGCGAGCGAGTTCGGCCTGGGATCAGCGGTGATAACCGCTGACACCGCACGCGGCGAGCGCATCGCGGCGGAGGAGCTCGACGCCGGCGCGGCGTTCGTCAACCAGAACGTTAGGTCCGATCCGCGGCTGCCGTTCGGCGGGATCAAGAACAGCGGTTACGGCAGGGAAGTGTCGGAGTTCGGCATCCGGGAGTTTTGCAACATCAAGACGGTTTTCGTCGAGAAGCTGTAGGAGTGTCGGGCCCCTGGCTGAAGGGCCGAGTATGAGGCGCACTGCCCTGGCGAGGAAAAAATGAAGATCTTCATTGTCGGCATTTCCGGAGAGACCGGGTTCAGGCTTGCGGCCCTGCTCAAAAGCCGCGGCGATGAGGTCGATGGTTTATATCGGCGGGCTCAGCAAGGCGAAAAACTGCGGTCGATTGGCGTTGCCGGCACTCTCGGCGATCTCGTTCGGATCGATGAGACGAAACTGGTGGCCCACTTCTCAGGAAGCGATGTCATAGTCTTCGCAGCTGGCGCCGGCGAGGCCGACAGCGATGCCATGATCGACACCGTTGATGGTGACGGCGTAACCAAATCGATCGTTGCTGCCCGAGGCGCTGGCGTCAAGCGCTTCATCCTTGTCTCGGTATTTCCCGAAGCCGGGCGCCAGAAAGGATGGGGTGAAAGCTTCGAGCATTACATGGCAGTGAAAAAGCGTACCGATGTGGAGTTAGCTCGGACTGACCTGGACTGGATTATCTTGCGTCCTTCCTCTCTCAACAATGAAAGAGGTGTTGGCACAGTTAGCCTGGGGCCAGCGGAGTTCCACACGAGCATTCGTCGTGATGACGTTGCGGCGACAATCGTGGAATTGGTTCACACGCCAGCTCTACGACGTAGAATCCTGGAATTGACGGAAGGTACGATGCCCATAGAGCGCGCCGTCAGAATGCAGATCGACGGCTGAAAGAGACGCTGTCGGCTCATCGCACTCATCGCTTGGCGGAAGTGGCCATGAGAGATCGATTATCATGAAGAAACTCACAGCCTGGGAATTAATCTACGCGTTCGCGATGGCGATCGCTTGCGCGGTCTCTTACCTCCTGACAACCGAATTGCTCGGCGGCTTCATCGATCGCGGCGATACTCTCCTCGGAGGTATGTGGGCTGCTGTCGCGACTCTGTTCGTGTTCCGCGAGACCCGAGAAGGGAGCGTTTCGGCGGGGATATCGCGGCTGACCGCGACCTTTGTGAGCTTCGTCCTGAGTTTCATCTACATCGCTTTTCTTCCTGTCAATGCGGCCGGTATCGGTCTCGTTATTGGCGTGGGGACCATCGTGATGCTGTTCCTGGGACGGCGCGAGGACATTGTGACCACCGGGATCACGACAACTGTTGTGCTGGTGGTCGCTGCCATCGACCCGAAGCATGCGCTGGCGCAACCGTCGCTCCGTCTGCTCGACACGGTCGTTGGGATTGGTGTCGGCATGCTGGCGAAATGGGCCGGGTCTTATGCCGTGGCCCGCGCCGGGATTATCCCAGTTTCCGACAACGCGTCGCATTCGACGGCGAGGCAGGCCGAGGCATGACCAGCTCCGGCCAGTTTGGGCTGACTTGCCTGAGGAAATGCCATGCCAATCGCCGAAGTCTCCGAGCACGTCCACGCCGAGCGCTTTACATCTTTAAACTGGTTTTATTCCGACCAGACGCTTCTACTAGCTGCGCAAAGCACCGGCCTGAGAGGAAGATCACGACGATCGCTTCCGTCGCAGCCAACCTTTCAAAGCAAGGCGATGATCAGGCCGCTCCCTGCAACATTCGATCGTCTCGTGTCGACTGTGAATACGGCAAAATCAATCCTCCCATCAAATGAAGGAACGTAGCTATGAAATCGTACAAGAGCGCTATGGGCTTGAGCCTCCTGACCGCGATGGTTGCGATCGCCCAGCCAGTTTGGGCTACCGAGCCGAAAGCCAAGACCGCCGTCCTTGTCCATGGCGCATTCGCGGATGGTTCGAGCTGGGAGAAGGTCATTCCGTATCTCGAGAAGGCCGGGCTCAAGGTCGTTGCCGTCCAGAACCCACTCGACTCGCTGGACAACGACGTCGCGGCGACCAAACGGGCAATCCGGAACGCGGAAGGTCCCGTCGTCCTCGTCGGCCATTCATGGGCCGGTGCCGTCATCACCGAGGCGGGTAACGACGACAAGGTCAAATCGCTCGTCTATGTGGCGGCCTACGCACCCGACAAAGGCGAGTCCGTAAAGAGCGCGACTTCGAAATATCCAGATCCGGAGAGCTTGAAAACGTTCGTCAAGGACCCCGACGGTTATCTCACGATCAGCGAGGAAGGTATCAAGAAATATTTCGCGGCCGACCTTCCGCCCAAGGAGCAGGCGGTCGTAGCTGCGACGCAGGGACCTTTCCACATCAGGACGCTCGGCGCTACGATCAGCCAGGCCGCGTGGCGGGAGAAGCCGACCTTCATGGTCGTTGCGACCAAGGATGCGATCATTCCGCCACAAATGGAGAAGGACCAGGTGAAGGCGGCCAAGGCGACGGCGATCGAGGTGCCGTCGAGTCACGTCGCGATGCTCGCGTTCCCGAAGGAAGTCTCCGAACTGATCATCAAGGCGGCGGAGTAACGCAACGCCGTTCCCAACTGGACAAATCCCTGGGCCGCGCTCGTCTGGCGCGGCTCCTGGGTCAGTGGCACGGGTTGAGGGCTCACGCCGCCTCTTCGGGCCGCAGATCTCAAGCTTTTGGGATTGTTTGGCTTCGACCGCGTCGACGCGCACAAGTCGGCCAGGTTCAGAATCGCTAAGGCGTCGTCGCGGCGGGACCGATCGCCATTCGCTTTCGGCTATCTCTCAGAGTGCGAACGCCGCCGACGGCGTCGTCCACACTCGTTCCAGGGACGGGATCTTTCCGTGTACGATCATTGCGGCGGGGAATCAGGCAGGCGGGGAATCAGGCAGATCGTGTGGCTTCGAAGAGGAACCAGGCCCGCCGCTCTGCCTGGTCGGTCCAGCCGTCGAGCAGTCCCGAAGTGCCGTTGTCCCTGGCTTCATCAACGAGCACTTTCGCTTCGCGGAGCGCACGAACCAGCGCGAAATTGTCCTCGCGGAGTTCGGCGAGCATGTCGTCCGCCGGCACGAATTCGGCATCATTATCCTTGATTGTCTGCCGGCGAGCGATGTCTCCGATGGATCGCAGGGTTGTATTGCCAGTCTTGCGAACTCGCTCGGCGATGTCGTCGACGACCGAGAAGATTTCCGTCGCCTGGTCGTCCAGCAACAAATGGTAGTCGCGAAAATGTGGCCCGGCCATGTGCCAATGAAAATTCTTGGTCTTGAAATAGAGGGCGAGCATATCCGCCAGGATCGTGTTGAGTGCGTTGGTCGCAGTGGTGGTGTTCCGCAGCGCCAAGGCTGATGTGGAATCAGGTGTTGGTATGCGAGCTGGAATCATTATCATCTCCTGACGTTCATGCGGCGAGCCGCGATGGAATGCGATGAAAAAGGACGATCGGGGCGCCCCGGGGGAGGGACTCGGGCGGATTGCGCCCCGACCTACGCATGGCACGCTGCCATCCGTATGGCACTTGGCATTGGAGAGACGTGCGCTGATGGGCCAGACTTTCCGAAAGCCAAAGTCGTCAGACGTTTCTAAACCTGTCGCAAGAGTAGAACCACACGATACCCGGCTCAATTAAATCGGCGTAACGGCCCGTAAAATCTTGCACGGTACAGAATTTATCTGGCGTGGGACGCTAGTGAATTGACGCCTTATCTATCGATCGGCAGAGGCGCCTCTGCCGCCACAAGCCCTTTCTTTCGCAAGGCTAGCCAAAACTCAGCGGGAATTTTGGTCTTGAGCGCTGCGTGATCTTCGCGGATGCGTCCGGGTTTGCTGGCCCCGGGAATGACTGCGGCCGACGCCGGGTGCGCCAGAGAGAAGTGCAGTGCCGCTGCCTTGATGGGTATGTTGTATTCCGCACACAGGACCGAGATCTTCTCGACCTTGGCGGCAATCGCCGGCGGCACCGCCCCGTATTCGAAGTGACGCCCGCCTGCAAGCACTCCGGAGCTATACGGGCCGCCGATCACGATATCGACTTTCTTGCGCTGTGCGGCGGGCATCAGCCTCTGCAGCGCCACCTCATGATCGAGGAGAGTATACCGGCCGGCGAGCAAGGTCGCATCCGGGTCCGCCTCGGTGAGCCCGAGCAGAAGCTCCACGGGTTCGACCCTGTTCACGCCGAGGCCCCATCCCTTGATCACGCCCTCGTTGCGTAGTTTCGACAGAGCTCGGAAGGCCCCCGTGCGAGCGGTTTCAAACATTGCAAGCCAGCGATCGCCGTAAAAATCCTGGGCGATATCGTGAACCCACACGAAGTCGATATGGTCGACCTTCATGCGCTTGAGGCTGTCCTCGATCGATTTCATGGTGCCATCGGCCGAGTAATCGGGGACGATCTTGTTGGGGCGGCCGTGTTTGAAGATGTCGCCCTTCTCGCCGTGGTCCCGGGCGCTCGGATCTTCGACTTCGTCGAGGATCAGCCGGCCGACCTTTGAACTAAGAACGTATTCGCTGCGAGTTCGCCTTGAGAGCGCTTTGCCGAGGCGAATCTCTGCGAGCCCGGCTCCGTAGAATGGAGCGGTATCGAAAAATCGCGTGCCCGCGTCCCAGGCCGCATCGACCGTCGCAAGTGCCTCATTCTCGGGGATATCCCGATACATGTTGCCGAGCGGTGCTGTGCCGAACCCGAGCGGCGCGGCCAACAGTGCTTCCCTGATTCTCATTTGAACCTCCGGTGACGATGAAGTTGGCGTTGCCGATGTCGCGCGGAGTTGATTGCGTCCATCTCCAGTCGGCAAGAGCGCCACTTCCGCGAGTCTATGTTGCGGATTTGCAGCTGACGAATAGCGATTTGTAAATTGAGGAAAATCGCTCGCCGCGAGACCAATGCGAGACCTTGGAGCTCAGAGCCTAAGGGACTCTCCCGCTGTTCGACGTTTTACATCTCTTTACGGGCGTCCGTGCCCGCTTCCGATTATCTGTGACGGCGACAATGGTGCCCGCGTGCTGATCTCGCAACAGGGCATTGGCTGCCGGCAGATCCAGTACGTCGACGTGGAGCTGCTGCGACCCATTCAGAAACGAACGGAAGGCTGACACCATGAGCAAGGCAAAGGTGCTTGTCGTTGGATCCAATGCCACCCAGATCGAAGTGCAGGGTGGCAAATGGGGGCCAACCGGAAATTATCTCAACGAGACCGTCGTTCCGATCATGGCGCTGATCGGAGCCGCCTACGACGTTCAGCTCGCCACGCCGGACGGCACCAAGCCTCACATGGACAAGGCCTCGGACTCGGCTGCGCACTTTGGCGGTGACACCGCCGCCTATGCCCGCGCCAGGGCGTTCTGGAGCGATGATCCCGCGATGAACCAGATTCAGTCCCTCGGTGCGGTGATCGAAAGGGGATTGGACGGCTACGCCGGGGTGTTCGTGCCGGGCGGCCAGGCGCCGGTCGTCGATCTGATGCAGGACCGGCAGATGGGCGAAGTGCTTCGCCACTTCCATGACCATGCAAAGCCGACGGCGCTGCTCTGCCATGGTCCGATTGCGCTTGTCTCGGCGATGTCGCCTGCGCGTGAATTCCGCGCGGCCTTGATGGCCGGCGATGAGTCGAAGGCGAAGCAGTTAGCCAAGGGGTGGCCGTATGCCGGTTATCGGATGACGATCTTTTCCGCCTCGGAAGAGAAGTGGGTCGAAAAGGAGATCCTGCATGGGAAGATGTACTTCACCATGCCGCAGGCGCTCAGCGCAGCGGGAGGCGACGTGGCGACGACGCAGGTCGATTTCGAGCCCCACGTGATCGTTGATCGTGAGCTCATCACTGGCCAGAACCCGCGCTCGGATCATTCGGTCGGTGAGGCGCTGGTCAAGGCGCTCGATAAGGCAGTCACTCAACGTCAGCCTGGTGCAGCCGCTTCCGCCTGACCGGCGGAACGGCCGGTGGAGCTCGCGCGACGATGAGCCGACCACAAGGAGAGATCAGTGGCAACTCACATGAAAACGACGGCGCTGCTCAAGGCCCAGCCCGGAAAGGCGGGCGAATTGATCGCTCTGTTGCGTGGTTTGGCAGGCCATAGCCGCTCCGAGCCGGGCAACCTTCGCTGGGACCTTTGGCAAGATCAGAACGACGAGACAAATTTCATCGTCGACGAGCTCTACAAGGATATCGAATCGGTACAAGCCCATCGGGCAACACCGCACTTCCAGAACTACGCATCCAGGATCAACGACCTCGCGACCAGGACAGCTGTGACTTCGCATCCTTTGGACGTGGTCTCATAAGGCTGTCGGACAGCCGTGCGCCGCATCTATATCGCGCTGAGCCGAGCCGAGCAGATAGCAGGAGTCCATATGGCAACGACGCTGAATATCAACGGTCAGGAAAGATCGTTCGAAGCGCCTTCCGAAATGCCTTTGCTATGGGTGCTGCGCGATATTCTTGGATTCACCGGTACGAAGTTCGGCTGTGGCATGGCGCAGTGCGGTGCCTGCACGGTGCATGTCGATGGCAAGCCGGTCCGCTCGTGCGTGCTCCCCGTCGGCAATCTTCAAAGCCGCACGATAACCACCATCGAAGGCATCGCCGCGACCCCGGTGGGGGCCCGGGTGCAGAAGGCCTGGCTTGACCTCGAGGTCGTGCAGTGCGGCTATTGCCAGTCCGGTCAGATCATGTCGGCGGCGGCGCTATTGGCATCGACGCCGGATCCCGACGATTCCGATATCGACGCAGCCATGGCGGGCAACATCTGCCGCTGCGGCACTTATGTACGTATCCGGGCCGCCATCAAACGGGCGGCCGCCGCTCAGAAGGCGTAGGTGACGTCATGTCCAAATCGCCGAATGTCTCGCGTCGTCGGGTTCTCGGCGGCGCATTGGCAACTGGTTTTGTGTTCGCCTTCCATCTCCCGGTCGATGCCGCCGGGCCCGTGAAGGATTCAGCCGGAGGGACGTTTGCGCCAAACGCGTATATCCGGATCGACGGAGCCGGTCTCGTCACGCTGGTGATGCCGCAGGTGGAAATGGGGCAAGGCATCTACACGGGCGTTGCCACGATCCTCGCCGAAGAACTCGATGCAGACCTGACCCAGGTCGCGCTCGAGCATGCGCCACCGGACGAGAAGCTCTATGCCAACTCATTGCTGGGCGTTCAGGCCACCGGCGGATCGACCTCGGTTCGTGCATTCTGGACTCCGTTGCGGAAAGCGGGCGCCACCACCCGGGCCATCCTCGTCAAGGCCGCCGCGGAGCGGTGGCAAGTCACGCCGGAGAGTTGCAGCACGATCCAGGGCACGGTGGTTCACAATGAAAGCGGCCGCAAGCTTCGCTATGGCGAGCTCGTGGAGGCCGCCGGCAAGTTATCACCGCCGGGCGACGTTGCGCTGAAGGATCCCAAGGATTTCGTCCTGATCGGAAAGCCGCTGAAGAGGCTCGATACGCCGGACAAGGTCAACGGCAAGGTGATCTACGGCATCGACACCATGATGGCCGGCCTGAAATTTGCGACGCTGGCGCAATGCCCGGTTTTTGGCGGCAAGGTTACGAAGATCGACGACGAGGCTGCAAGGAAAATCTCGGGTGTGCGGCAGATCATAGCGTTGGACGACCTGGTCGCCGTCGTCGGGGATCATATGTGGGCCGCCAAGTGCGGGCTCGAAGCACTCGACATCACCTGGGACGAAGGCAAGAACGCCAACCTCAGTTCCAAGGACATCTGGGAGCATCTTCGCACGGCGAGCGAGGGTGCGGGCGTCGTCGCAAAATCCGTCGGGGATGTCGCCAAGGTGCTCAATTTTGGCGAGTCGTATGATGCGTCCTACGAAATGCCATTTCTTGCGCACGCGACGATGGAGCCCCTGAACTGTACCGTCCATGTTACGCCGAATTCGTGTGATGTCTGGGTGGGAACGCAGATCATTGCGCGCGCGCAGTCGGTCGCCGCAAAAGCCGCCGGTCTTTCTGAAGACAAGGTGGCGATCCACCAGCATCTTCTGGGCGGAGGGTTCGGACGCAGGCTCGAGGTCGACATGATCGCCGCCGCCGTGCGGATCGGCAGCAAGGTTGATGGGCCTGTCAAGATCATCTGGACGCGCGAAGAGGACATCCAGCATGACCTCTACCGTCCGATCTATCATGACAGCATTTCGGCGAGGCTGACCGGCGACAAGGTGATCGCCTTCAAGTACCGCGTCGCCGGCTCATCCGTGATCGCGCGTTGGTTGCCGCCCGCCTTCAAGGAGGGCATCGATATCGACGCTGTCGATAGCGCCGTCGACATGCCCTACGACATTCCGAATTTCCAGGTGGATTATGTCCGCGTCGAACCGCCCGCCGTTCCGACCGGCTTTTGGCGCGGCGTCGGTCCAAACAACAATGTGTTCGCGATCGAATGCTTCATGGACGAACTGGCGCGCAAGGTGAACAAGGATCCGGTTGCATTTCGACGTGACATGCTCGGGAAGACGCCACGGATCCGTCACGTGCTGGATCTGGCGGCGGAAAAGTCGAACTGGGGCCAGCCGTTGCCGCCGCGTGTGGGCCGCGGCGTCAGCGTGCAGCCGACCTTCAATAGTTCGATCGCTACCGTCGTCGAGGCGGAAGTTGACACCGGCGGCGACGTCTACATTCGGAGGGTGACGCTCGCCGTGGATTGCGGCCTCACCGTCAATCCGGACACCGTCGTCGCGCAGGTCCAGGGTGGTATGATCTTCGGTCTGACCGCTGCATTGTATGGTGAAATCACGTTGGAGAAGGGCCGCGTCCAGCAGTCAAATTTCCATGACTATCGCATGCTGCGTATCGACCAGGTCCCGAAGATTGATGTCCACCTCGTGAAAAGCGGGGAGGCGCCGGGCGGGATCGGTGAGGCGAGCGTGGTCGGAGGTCCTCCTGCGTTGCGTAACGCCATCTATGCGGCGACGGGCATTGCATTGCGCCGGCTTCCGATCGACCGGCAATTGATCGCGGAGAAGAAGCCGTGGTTATGAGAGCCATTGTTGTGAAGTCCGTGATCGGGGCCGCTGTTCTCGGCGCGGTCGTTGCGCTGGGCGCAGTTTGGTACGTTCGAGGGCCGGGTCCGTTGGCGTTCACCGGCGGCAAGAATGTTGCCGTGGCGGACTACAAGGACGGGGATCCCACGGGTGTGCCTGCCGAGATGAGACAGGACAGCCTTCTCGAGCGCGGCAAATATCTTACGGAGGCGGCGGACTGCGTGGTCTGCCATACGGCGCCGGGCGGCAAGAAATATGCGGGTGGCTTTGCGTTCAAGCTTCCGTTCGGGACCATGTACTCGACCAACATCACGCCGGATCCGGAGACGGGCATCGGCAAGTACACCGACCAGGAATTCCTGGATGCGATGCATCGGGGCGTCCGCCGCGATGGCGCGCGGCTCTATCCGGCAATGCCCTACACGTCCTACACGTTTGTCACTGATGCCGATGCTCTCGCGATCAAGGCCTACCTTTTCAGTCTGGCGCCGGTACGCGCCGTGCCGCCGGCAAACACGCTGTTGTTTCCTTTCAATCAGCGCTGGGCCATGACGTTCTGGTCGTTGGTGTTCAATCCCGATACGCGCTTTCGGCCTGATGCGTCGCAGAGCCTGAAGTGGAATCGCGGTGCCTACCTGGCCGAAGCGCTGGCACATTGCGGCGAATGCCATACGCCACGCAACATCGGCTTTGCGCTCGACAACCGGAAGAAATTTGCCGGGGCGCCGGTGGCAGGGTGGCATGCCACCGACATCTCTTCCGACAAGACTACCGGCCTCGGCGGCTGGACCGACGATGACATCGCCTCTTATCTTTCGACCGGACATGTGTCAGGCCGCGGCACTGCATCGGGACCGATGGGCGAAGCCGTCGATCACTCCTTCAGCAGGATGACGAAGGCCGATATCGAGGCGATGGTTACGTTCCTGCGAAGCGTTCCGCCCACGATGTCATCCGATGTTGCGTCAAAGTCAGCGCCAGCGCCGGTGTCCCACAAGGACGGCGTGACCGCCAGCCTGCTCGGCAAGAAGGTCTTCGAGGGTGCTTGCGTGAGCTGTCACGGCTGGAGCGGCGAGAGCGCGGTCTCGAAGTTTGCGACTCTGACAGGGAGCGCCGCCGTCAACGATCCGAGCGCGATGAATGTCGCGCAGATCGTGATCAGCGGCACGAGACGCCTGACCCCGGATAGCGCGCTGTCGATGCCTTCTTTCGGTCAGGCGTTCTCCGACGATGAGATTGCCGCGGTTGTCAACTACGTCACCGCGCGCTTTGGAGCCAAGGGCTCGGCGCTCACGGCACGCGATATTGCCGACCTGCGAGCGCAGAACTAGGCTCCAGCGTAAACGAGGCGGGCCATCGCAACGGTGCCGAAGATGGCGCCTGCTCAAGACATGGGATCCGTCATGCCGTGCTCATACAACTGCCCGACTCTTGGGGGCGCCTTGGCTTGCTCCTGCGACACCACGCGCTTGCGGCAGAGTGAGCGCGCTGCCCGTGTCTTCGCGGAAGAGAAGGAGGAAACTCATGACGATCGACATTTCTCGTTGGCCCCTGCTCGGCCTCGGGGCCCCGACGCTCTCAGACTCGCAAGAAGCATCCCGTGAGGTTCACGAAGGGCTATAAATGGAAACATTGGACGTTGCCAGGTCGGTCCAATCGATCTGCCACGAGCACAACAGACCGACGTGTCGAACTTCGACTGAACGTGCAGGAACTGGCGACTCATCGGAATGCGGCACGAACCTCATCGATGGCCAGCCTTGGGTTCTGCAGGTGGGGGAAATGCCCCATGCCTGGAAGAAGGGTCAGCTCCGCATGCAGCCTTTCGGCGAACTCTACTCCCATCTCCTTGTTGATATAGAGATCTTTCTCTCCCCAGATCACCTTCACGCGTGCCTTGAGCTGGGCCAGTCGCGATTCGAAGTCATCCTGGTCTCGCGTAAAGTGCGAGTAGTAGTGGGAGAACGCGTCAGCCGTCGTCATCGCTCCTTGAGTCCATCCTCGGCACATGTCGTCCTTGAACTCAGGCGCGACTTCAAAATGCCCTTCCTTGGGCAAACCTCGCGTGAAGGTGTTCTCCAGGATCTCGTCGCGATTGCTGTTCAAGCTGGCGCGGACCTGGTCCATCGCAGGTCCCGCCTTCAGGCTTTGCAGGCTCGCATACATGAACTGGGGCCTGTTGAACGGGGCGAAATCGCCCACGATGATCGTCCTTGCGATATCGGGTTTTTCCACGGCCAGCAGGAGCGTGGGGAGCGCTCCGATATCGGTTGCGTAGATCGTGAGCTTCGATTTATCGATGGCCGCCTTCTCGATATATCCATCCAGAATACGCGCGTAGTCCTTGGGCGCATATGAAAACTTGTCGACCGTTGGCCTAGATGAGAGCCCGTAACCGGGCCAGTCGAACGCGTGGACCTCGTGGTCATCAGCCAGAGCCTTGGCTATATCCTTCCAGGCATACAGGGTCTCCGGAAATCCATGCAGGAAGAGAACGGTCCCCGTCGGGTTCGCATTGCGCAGAACCATTCGCCTGAGCGTGATATCTTTATTGATCTCAACGAAGTCGATCGCGTCGTCGTTCACTGGTTGTGACATGACGCATATCCTTTCGCTGCTTGCTGTACTTCTCGTGGATGAAGTTGCTCACGTGAGCTTTGGGTCAATCGGGTCATTTTTGACTCGCTCGCTCGATGTCTGCAAGTCAACTGTCCTTTCGATCCAGGAAGAAGCGAATATCGTTGCTCTCCCAACAGGTTCTCCCGGTGCCTGACCGACATACAGAGGAGATGACATGAAATTCGTTTCTGCAGCCGCATTGGCACTTATTGGCTGCCTTGTCGGCTTCAAATTCGCAAGCGCACAAGGAGCCGCCATGAGAACGACGCCGACGACCAAAATTCTCGCCATCGGGACAATCAATCCCGGTTTTGAGCGGTCGCAGGTCTTTGCTGTCCTGCCGGAGGAAGTTCGGGAAACTGTCGACCTCAAGCTCGATGGCAAGATCGAGCAGTGGTATTCGCTACAGGGAAAGCCAGGCGTGGCGTTCATCATCAACGTCACCGATCCGGCAGTCGCTCACGAAATGCTTGAAAAGCTGCCTTTGGGAAAAGCACATATGATGAGCTTCGAACTGATCCCATAGGCCCGCTCAATCCGCTTCGCTTTTTGCAGGGCATGCAGTCGAAGCGTTGAGATACGGAGGTTCGATCCGAAAGAAAGGTGGCGATGCTCCGTCAGAGTATATGGGAAGGCGGCCGCATCTAGATCGACGAAAGATGGTGCAGAGGCTTGTGCCGCAGGAGTCTTCTGACCGAGCGGGAGCAAAGCCCGCAATGCACCAAGCAGCCGAGGCAATTGTAGACCTGCGCAGTCGAATTTAGGTCGGCCTCAGCGGAGGCGACAGCCTCTTTGATGTCGCGATCGCTGAGGACATTGCATGAGCAGATGATCATTCTGAGTGCGCTTTCTGGCATTCCGTTATCGTGCGAGCGGATCTAATCCGCTGCCGACCCATAACTGCCCCAGACAAATAGCGATCTACGTCGTAGTCCAATGATGGGTCGTTTCAGCGCTTGATCTAGAAGATTGGTGGGGGCGATCAGTGATACCCCACATCGGCGCGAACCTTTCCGCGAAACACCCAATATGACCAGCTCGAATAGGTCAGGATGACAGGAATCAGGAACAGCGTTCCGACCAGAAGGAAGGCCTGGGTGCGCGGCGAGGAGGCAGCCTCCCACAGTGTCAGCTGGTAGGGCACGATCATTGGAAACAGGCTGATGGCCATGCCAATGTAGGCAAGGACGAAGAGTGCGATCGCACCAAAAAATGGCGCCGCCTCGGCCTTGCCGTCGAGAGACCGCCATGTCGCGAGCGCGATCACGCCGGACAGTACGGGTACCGGCGCGAACAGCGCGATGTTGGGCCAGGTGAACCAGCGCGCCGCCACCGCGGGGCTCATGATTGGGGTCCAGATGCTCACGATCGCGATCGCGGCGACGACACCGACGAGGCAGACGCGGCCTTGGCGACGTGCCGCAGCCTGAATGTCACCGTCGGTTTTCAGAATAAGCCAGCCGGCGCCGAGAAGGCCGTAGCCGAACATCAAGGCGACGCCGGTCAGAACGGAGAACGGGGTGAGAAACGCAAGGGACGTTCCCGCAAATTGGCCGTCGCAAACCGGGAAACCCTGGACGAATGCGCCAAGCACGACGCCTTGCGCAAACGTGGCCATGGCGGATCCGAGGCAGAATGCGTGGTCCCAGAACGTCTTGTTTTCAGCGTCGCGAAACCGAAATTCGAATGCAACGCCGCGGAACACCAGTGCGAGCAACATGACCAGGATGGGAAAATACACCGCTGGAATGATCACGGCGAACGCAGTCGGGAATGCCGCGAGAAGGCCAAGGCCGCCAAGGACCAGCCAGGTCTCGTTACCATCCCAGATCGGGGCAATCGAGTTCATGATGGTGTTACGGGAGCGCGTATCGGACGCCAAGCCAAAGAGCATTCCCACTCCAAGATCGAAGCCGTCGAGCAGAACATAGAAGAAGACGGCCAGCGCAAGGATCACCGTCCAGATCGGAACCAAATCGAGCGCCTGGGTCATCACACTTCTCCTTTCACGACGTTGATTGCGGGAACCAAGACCGGTGCGGCAGGAATGCCAGCCTCGATCGCCGGAGCCGATTCACCGGTCTCAAGCGGACCTTTGCGAACGAGCCGAAGCAGCAGGATGAGGCCCGAGGGATAAATCAGCAGATAGACCGCCATGTAAGCTAGGAGTGACAGCGTAACGTCATGGCCTGTCACAGACGGCGTCACCGAGGCTGCCGTGCGCAAGAGCCCATAGACCGTCCACGGCTGGCGGCCGACCTCGGTCACGAACCATCCAGCAACGACCGCGATGAAGCCGAGTGGAATCGCACACTGACAAGCCAAGAGGTACAGTCGCGTGTCATAGAGTTGCCCGCGCCACCGCAACCAGCCGCCCAGAAGCACGAGCCCCAGCATCAGGCCCGCGCATCCGACCATCGCACGGAAGGCAAAGAAGGGAATCGCGACGGGCGGACGCTGATCAGCGGGGAAGTCCTTCAGACCCTTCACCTCGCCATTGATATCGTGGGTCAAGATCAGGCTTCCGAGCCAGGGAATTTCGACGGCGAACTTGTTGTGCTCGGCCTTGTCGTCCGGAATTGCGAAGACAGTCAGCGGCACGCTCTTCGCGGTTTCCCAACGAGCCTCAATGGCCGCCAGCTTCGCAGGCTGATATTTGCGGGTGTTGAGGCCGTGCATATCGCCGATCACCATCTGCAGCGGCACCAGCACGGTCAGCGCCCAAAGCGCCATCGACATCATGGTGCGTGCTTCCAGGATGGATCGATTGCGCCTGAGCAGGTATGCGCCGACACCGAGGACGACGAATCCGGTGGTCGTGAAGAATGCGAACGCCGTGTGCGCGAGCCGATAAGGAAACGACGGATTGAAGATCGCCTTGATCCAATCTGTCGGAATGAACTGACCGTTCACGATCTCGTAGCCTGCCGGCGTCTGCATCCAACTGTTGGCGGACAAGATCCAGAACGTGGAAAACAAAGTACCGATCGCCACCATGAGGGCCGCGAAGAAGTGCGCCCAAGGCGGCACCAGCTTGCGGCCGAACAGCAGGACACCGAGGAAGCCGGCTTCCAGGAAGAAGGCCGTGAGGCCTTCATACGCAAAGAGTGGCGAGAGGACGTCCCCGGCTGCGGACGCGTAGCGGCTCCAGTTGGTGCCGAACTGGAATGGCATGACAAGGCCCGTCACGACACCCATGCCGAATGCGATGGCGAAGATCTTGGTCCAGAATATCGAGTTGCGGACATAGACTTCGCGTCCTGTCGCAAGGCTCAAGCCCTCGAGGACAGCGATGAAGGACGCACATCCGACGGTGAATGCTGGAAGCAGAATGTGCCAGGCGACGACCCAGGCGAACTGGATGCGTGATAGCAGGACTGGATCAAAATGCATCGCTGGACCTCTTGTGTTGTGGGGCTATAGAGAGAGCGACCGAAGGAGCCCTCAAAGCCGCCTGCAAGCATGCAGGCTCGTTGAAAATAGACCGCGCAGTTCAGCTGCATGAGTAAACGCTGCCAAATCGCGGCAAATTCTTCAAAGTGGAGGAAGCAACGACGTTGAGCTCACGCTCAACGGTCATTGAGGGCCTGCAATTCGGCACGGCATTCCTCGCTGAACGCCCGCAGCGGATTGACGGCATGGCCGTTCATCAGCTCGCGAACTTCAGAGAGGGTCTTGTTGGGCATGAAATATGTGTCGATGATCAAATGAATGACCGCATCCGCCTTCTCGATCACGGCGGTGCTTGATACGACGCGCATCCGGTTGATCAGCGCGTAGACGCTGACCAATGCGGAGACCTCCGCCTGATCGTGGACGAGCGCGTCGGCGTAGAGCTTCGAGGCCTCATCGATGAATTGCTTGTACAGCTTTTGCCGTCTGGTCTTTTCCCCCGACAGCCGCTTGGCGCGATCCTGATGGTGCAGCGTGAGCCAGGCTGACGCGAACGACGTAAGGCCGCCGATCGTCGACCCCGCCAACGCTGCCAATGCGGGGAGGTAGACCGTATTCATGGCGCAACTGACCGTTCAGCGGTCCGATCCCCGAGTCGCAACCCTCGGGGCCTCGGGAATCAGGCGCGAGCTGCGTTGGCCGGTGAAATACGACCAAAGCCACTGCCGCTGCACGCGCAGGCGGTTCTGTAGCTGCGGCAGGGCGAGGATGTGAACGCACGCCCAGATCAGCCAGGTCAAGGACCCACTTGTCCGCAACCAGCCCCGCTCCAGCACGGCGTAATTCTTGCCGACGACCGCCATGTTGCCTTTGTCGAAATAATGGAACGGACGTTTCTCTTTTTGGCCCTTCAGCTCCTTCGCGATCAAGCGCCCGACGTAGCGTCCTTCCTGGATCGCGGCCTGCGCCACGCCCGGCACCGGATGTTCGTTTTGCATGACCGACGCCGCATCGCCCACGACGAACACGCCCGGCACGTCTACGACCTTCAGGAAGGAATCAACGAGTGCGCGTCCCGCGCGGTCGGTCTTGGTGCCGAGCATCTTTGGAATAGGCGACGCCGCAACCCCAGCTGTCCACAGCACGGTGGCGCTGGGAATTCGGTTGCCGCCGGCGACCACGCCCTCCGCGTCGACGGTCTCGACCTTCGCTCCAGTCAAGACCCTCACGCCGAGCTTCGTGAGTCGTCGGGTCACCCTGCGCGACAGTGGCTCAGCGAAGGTCGGCAGAACGCGCTGTCCCGCGTCGAGCAGAATGATGCTGGCCTGCGCTGGGTCGATATGGCGAAAGTTTCCGCGCAGCGTGACCTTCACCATTTGCGCGAGCGATGCCGCGAGTTCCACGCCGGTGGGGCCTGCTCCGACCAGCACGAATGTCATCTGGCGCGCGCGTTCGCTTGCGTCCTCGGTCGTTGCGGCAACTTCGAACGCGCCCAGGATCTTGGTTCGGATCGTCTCTGCGTCGTTGAGACTCTTGAGCGCCGGGGCAAATCGCGCGAACTCATCGTGCCCGAAGTAGCTCGGGCGCATGCCGGTCGCGACCACTAGGTAGTCGTAGGCGATCTTACGGACGCCCACACCGGGGGAGGACGCCTCGATGGTGCGGGAAGCAACATCGACGCCGGTGACCTCCGCCAGGAGCACGCTGAGGTTTCGCTGCCTGACCTCGAGCTGGCGGATTGGCGCTGCGATCTCGGCCGGCGAGAGGACTGCCGTCGCCACCTGGTAGAGCAGCGGTTGAAAGATATGGTGGTTACGGCGGTCGATCAGTATGACATCGACATCAGCGCGCCGCAGCGCCCGTGTTGCGGCGATCCCGGCAAAGCCGCCCCCGATGACGACGACCTGCTTGCGCCCTCGGTGTGGAGCCTCGATAGCTGCGGTTGCTTCGTCGGGCCGGGTCTCAGCCAGTATCGCACCCATTGGTTAACCTCGTTCGTGTTCTTTGTCGTCGACGGCGTCGGCAAGCTTTTTTCGGAAGCGATGCTCTCAACGCGCCAGCCATTCGGGTTTGCGGCATCCCGTTGCACGAGAGGCCGCCATTTTGCAATTTGCGGACTTGCTCAGTGCCGTGACTGCACTGAGCGGCTCCGGCTTCAAGGTGATCAGGAACACCACGAAGCCCAGGGCTCCCAGGGCGAACGTGACCATGCTTAAGACGTGTTTCATATAAGCTCCACGTGTCTCCGCCTGGCGCCGCGGTGACCCGACGCGACGCCAATCAATTGCTGCGAGCGTGGACTATTCGGCCGCCACGTGCGTCGGGCTCTTCGCAAAATTCGGCGGGCGCTTCTCGCGGATGGCCGAGATCGCTTCCTTGGCTTCTGCCGAGCTCACCCGCTCCATGAACTCTTGGCTTTCGCTCTTGATGGCCTCTTTGAGCTGGCCAATCGAAGCCTGCTTGAGGAGCCGCTTGCTTGCCAGCAACGCGCCGCTCGGTTTTGCCGCCAACTTCTCCGCAGTTGCGGTCGCGGTTGCGAGCAGATCGCTATCGGGCACCACGCGAGTCACGAGGCCCAGCTCCACCGCTCGCGGGGCCGTGAAGGGCTCTCCCAGCAGGTACAATTCCGTTGCCCGGAGATGACCCACGCGCGCCGGTATCGAAAAGCTCGATCCGAATTCCGGCACCAGCGCCAGGTTGATGAACGGCAGCTGGAATTTCGCGCTCTCGCCCGCGTAGACGAAATCGCAATGGGTCAGCATCGTGGTTCCGCCGCCGATCGCCGCGCCTTGCACGGCCACCACGATCGGCTTTTCGAATCTGACGAACGCCTCCATCAGGAGGCCCTGCGGAAAGGCACCCGGCCTGGGCGGATTCTTGAGAAAATCCCCAAGATCGTTACCGGCGCAGAACGCATCTCCTGCGCTGTGCCAGAGCACGACGCGGATCGCGTCGTCCTTGTCGGCTTCGTTGAGGATGTCGGCCAGGTTCGTGTACATGCTGGACGTCATCGCGTTCTTCTGTGCCGGGCGATTAAGCTGGATCCGCAGGATTGCGCCGGTACGCTCGGTGACAATATCGCTCATTGTTTGCTCCTTTGTTCGCTACACTTCGTCGCCATCTTCTAGGCGTGTTCCTTGACTTTCGGCACCGCGCCGCTCGCGCGCAGGCCGTCGATGCCCTTCGCGTCAAATCCCAGGTCACGGAGGATCTCTTCGGTGTGCTCGCCGAGGTCGGGCCCGCGCCGGGCCGGGACCTTGGCGACACCGTGCACCTGTATTGGGCTGCTGATCGTCGTGTTGAGGTTGCCGCCGGCGCCTTCGAGCGGAACGACGATGTCGTTTGCCGCCAGCTGGGGATCGTTAATCACCTCTTGCGGCCCGCGCACGGCGCCGAACGTGACGTGCGCGCCGCTGAAGACGTCATACCAATGCGCCATCGGCTGCGCGGAGAAAACCTCGTCGAGGATGGCCGTGAGTTCCGACATGTTCGCCATCAGCTTGGCTGGATCGGCGAATCGCTGATCGGTCAACAGATCCGGTCGGCCGATTGCCTTCGCCACAGCGGCCAACTTGTCGGGCGTGACGATAAGAACGAACCAGGTGCCGTCGGCTGCGCGATACACGTTGAGCGCCGCATTGGCCGGATGCATGCGATCATGCAGCCCAAAGAACTTTGCACCGGCCAGCGCAGCCTGTATCGAAACGCTCGCCGACCAGACACCCTCGGCGAGCAGTGAGGTCGTGACATACGCTCCCTTGCCGGTTCGCTCGCGGCGGTAAAGCGCGGTGACGATCGCCGAATAGATTCCGACACCTGTCGCGTTGTCGCCGCTGCCGGCCACCGGCCAGGTCGGCGGCGCGCCGGCATCGCGCGTCATCGACAGCAAACCACTACGCGCCCAGTATGCCGTGATGTCGAAGCCCGGCAGATTAGCATCCGGTCCCTTTTCGCCGAACCCCGTAAGGTCCGCGTAGATCAGGCGCGGATTCCAGCGCACCACATCGTCATATTCGAGCTTCAACTTCTTGCGTGCCGGATGTGGCGTATTGACGATGAATACATCGGCCCATTTGACAAGCTGCTCGAGGACTTGAGGGGCGCTGGGCGACTTCAGATCGAGCGTGATACTGCGCTTGTTGCGGTTGACGAGATGCCACTGATAGGGCTCATCTGCCGCCGGCTGCGGTGGGATCTTGTGCACATGTCTCCAAGGGTCGCCGTTCGGCGGTTCGACCTTAATGACGTCGGCGCCGAAGTCCGACAGGATGACGGCGGCGCCGGGTGCCGCGACGAAGCTTGAGAAGTCAACCACCTTCAGTCCAGAAAAAATGTTGTCGCTTGCCATTGGATATCTCCTAAATCACCGTGTTTGCTTCACCGCCCCGCGAACTGCGGGGCGCGCTTTTCGAGGAAGGCGGACGTGCCTTCCTTCTTGTCCTCAGTCCCGGCGCATAGGCCGAAGTATGAAGCTTCGAGGGCAAAGCCTTCGTTCTGGCTCGTGTCCAATCCCTTGTTCACCGCTTCGAGCGATTGCCTGACGGCGATCGGCGCGTTGGAGGCGATCAGCTTCAGGATGGCTTCCGCACGCGTCATGAGATCGGCTGCCGTAACGACCTCGTTGACGAGCCCGACGCGCCAGGCCTCCTGCGCGCTGATGGTCTCTCCGGACAGGATGAGCTGGAGCGCACGGCCCTTCCCAACCAGGCGCGGCAACCGCTGCGTGCCGCCGCCGCCGGGAAGCAATCCCAGCTTGACCTCGGGCTGGCCAAACTTCGCGTGCTCGACGGCGATTCGGATGGTGCATGCCATTGCCGTCTCGCAACCGCCGCCAAGTGCAAAACCGTTGATTGCCGCGATCACCGGCTTGCCGAGATTCTCGATGAGATCGAGCACCTCCTGGCCGTAGCGGCTGGACCGTTCGGCGTCGATTGAACTCGCATGCGCGAGTTCGCTGATGTCGGCTCCGGCGATGAAGGCCTTGTCGCCTGCGCCGGTAAGAATGACGCCGCGCACGGCAGCATCGTTCCGCGCATGCTCGAAAGCAGTTCGCAGATCCTTCCAGGTCGGCGTGTTCAGGGCGTTGAGCACCTTCGGCCGGTTGACGGTCACATAGGCGATCGCGCCGCGCTTCTCGTACAGGACGTTTGCGAGCGTTAGGACTTCCGTCGATGAATCGGCAGGCGCCGTCGTGGGCGAAGATGCGAGCGTCGTTGTTGTCGATGACATGTTGATCTCTCTTTTTAAGGTTACGAGCCGGCGCAAAGCGCGCCGGCGCGCTTGTGAGTCTCAGATGAAGGCGCTGAAGCCGGTGATCGCCTTGCCGACGATCAGGTTCTGCATCTGATACGTGCCCTCGTAGGAATAGAGGGCCTCGGCATCCGCGAAGAAGCGTGCGACGTTGTAATCGGTGAGAATGCCGTTGCCGCCGAGCACCTCTCGCGCCCAGGAGACCGTCTCACGCGCCTTGGCCGTCGTGAACGCCTTCGAAAGCGCCGCTTGCTGGTCCGTCAGCTTGCCTTGGTCGGCGAGCTGGGCCGTGCGAACCACCATGCCTTGGCAGGCGGTGATGTTGGCGAGCATCTTCGCAAGGAGGTCCTGAATGAGTTGGAACGAGGCAATCGGCTTTCCGAACTGCAATCGCTCCTGGGTATATTTGAGCGCGTGCTCGTAGGCGCCCATCGCGCATCCCGTCGCTTCCCATCCCACGTAGTACCGCGTCCCACGCAGCACGCGCGCGGTGTCACGGAAGGACTGCTCACCCGATGCGAGTCGGTTTGCTTCCGGCACCCGGCAGTCCTTCATCGTGATCTGACCGTTCTGGACCACCTTGAGCGCGATCTTGTTCTGCATCTTCTCGACGCTGAAGCCGGGCGTCGACTTGTTCTCGACGATGAAGCCCTTGACCTGGTTGTCGTCGACGTCACGTGCCCAGATGATCGAGATATCGCACCAGGGTGCGTTGCCGATCCACCGCTTCTGGCCGTTGAGGACCCAGGTGTCCCCTTCGCGCTTCGCCGTCGTGGTGAGGCCGCCAGCCGCTCCCGAGCCGACCAGCGGCTCGGTCAGGCCAAAGCAGCCGATCTTTTCCATGCGGGCCATCGGCGGCAGCCACTTTTGTTTCTGCTCCTCCGATCCAGCGACCTGGATCGAACCCATTGCCAGGAAGTTGTGGACGCCGAAGAAGGTCGCGAATGAAGCATCGACCCGCGCCATTTCCACTCCGATGAGGCCGACCAGCAATTGATTGCCACCGGCGCAGCCGTACCCCTTGATGCCGAGGCCGCCGAGGTTCAGCTCCTTTACCAAGGGCACCAGCTCGAACGGGAACGCGTCCTCGACCCAGTACTTGTTGATGATCGGCGCGACTTTCGACTCCATGAACGTGCGCACCCTCTGATGGATCGCACGCTCCTCGGGGTTCAGGAGGTCGGCGTAGTTATAGAAATCGCTATCCGGTGTCGGAAGCGGCTTCGGGGTTTTGGTAAGCATTTTGGACTCCAGTTGCTGTGTTTGAAAGCTTGGGGCGCCGGCGCACCTGCAAATCTCACACGAAGGCGCTGAAGCCGGTGATCACCTTGCCGACGATCAGGTTCTGCATCTGGTAGGTGCCTTCATAGGAGTAGATCGCTTCGGTATCGGCAAAGAAGCGCGCGACGTTGTAGTCGACCAGGATCCCGTTGCCGCCCAGCACCTCGCGGGCCCACGCGACCGTTTCCCGTGCCTTAGACGTGCAGAACGCCTTGACAATCGCTGCCTGCGCATCAGTCAGCTTGCCTTCGGTCTCCAGCTGCACCGAGCGAACCAACATAGATTGACAGGCCACGATGTTGGCCAGCATCTTTGCCAGCAGCTCCTGAATGAGCTGGAACGACCCGATCGGCTTGCCAAACTGCAAGCGCTCCTGGGAGTACTTCAGGGCATTTTCGTAGGCGCCCATCTGGGCACCGGTAATTTCCCAGCCGACGCCATGCCGGGTACCGCGCAGCACCAGCGCAGGATCGCGAAACGTTCCTTTGCCTCCCTGGAGACGATTCGCATCTGGCACGCGGCAGTCGGTCATCGTGATCTGGCCGTTCTGCACGACCTTCAGCGCGATCTTGTTCTGCATCTTGTCGACGCTGAACCCCGGCGTCATCTTGTTCTCGACGATGAAGCCCTTGACCTGGTTGTCGGCCACATCGCGCGCCCAGACGATCGAGATGTCGCACCACGGCGCGTTGCCGATCCAGCGCTTCTGGCCGTTGAGGATCCAGCTGTCGCCTTCACGTTTCGCCGTGGTCATGAGACCAGCACCTGTCCCTGAGCCCACCAGCGGTTCGGTCAGCGCGAAGCAACCGACCTTTTCCATGCGCGCCATCGGCGGAAGCCACTTCTGCTTCTGCTCCTCGGTGCCCGCGAGGTAAATGGAATTCATCGCGAGACCGGTGTGGACACCATGGAAGGTGCAGAACGAAACGTCGGTCCGCGCAATCTCGAGGGCGACCAGGCCGAACAGCAAGGGGCTTCCGCCCGGGCAGCCGTAACCATTAATGCCGAGACCGGCGATGTTTAGGTCCTTGTACGACGGCAGCAGCTCGAACGGGAACGAGTCCTCGACCCAGTGTTTGTTGATGATGGGTGCGACTTTCGTCTCCATGTAGGCGCGCATCTTTTTTACGATCCCCCGTTCCTCGTCGCCCAGCGTTTCAGCGAATTGAAAGAAGTCGCTATTCGGCAGCGGAAGCTGTTTCGGGGCCTTGGTGAGCATTTTGGATCTCCACTTGTTGTGGTTTGAAAGCCGGTAACCTGCGCCTGCAGCGGATCGTTACTCGGCTGCGACTTCGCGCCGAGCAACCGTCTCTGACCGCTTGCGCAGTTCGATGAGGCCGAGCAAAATCTCGTCGCGCGCATGCTCCAGCTCCTGGACGGAGCGTGATCCGACTTCGGCATGGACGCTGTCGATGAGCCTTTTCTGCACTTCCGGCGTCAGCACGGGTGAGCCGAGGGTCTTCCACCAGGCCGTCATTGGGCCGCTGAACTGCTGGAAGAAGTGCTCGATACCACCCGGGCCGCCGCCGAGGTGGTTGAGCATCATGTTGCCCATGACGCCCCAGCGCAGGCCCGGTCCCCAGGAGAGGGCGGTGTCGACGTCGGCGGCGCTCACGATCCCTTCGGCGACGAGGTAGTAAACCTCACGCCCCAATGCGGCCTGCAGACGGTTGGCGACGTGGCCGGGCATCTCCTTGTTGATCCGCACTGTCTTTTGCCCTATCGACGAGTAAAATTCCGCTGCGCGCTGGATCGTTTCCTCGGAAGTCTTGGCTCCGCCGACAATCTCGGTCAGCGGGATCAGGTGCGGCGGATTGAACGGATGGCCGATGACGCAGCGCTCGGGATGCGCGGCGGCTCCCTTCTGGATTTCGCTCATGGTGAGCCCCGACGAGCTCGATGCGACGATCACCTCGGGCGGCAGCAGCTCATCGAGCTGCCCGTAGAGCTTTTGTTTGAAATCGATCCGCTCGGGCCCGTTCTCCTGGACGAGGTCGACGTCGACAAGTGCCTGCGCAAGATCTGCGGTGAACGTGAGATTCGACTGCGACGCTCCCGCCGACAGGCCCAAGCGCTTTAGCGCCGGCCAGGCCGTCTCCACGAACTTGCGGAGCGAGGCTTCTGCGTTCGGCGCGGGGTCGGTCGCGACAACCTGCAGTCCCTTGGCGAGAAACAGCGAGGCCCAGCTCGCGCCGATCACGCCGGTACCGATGATAGCGATGCGGCGAATAGGTCTGGCGTTGGTCATGTCATGTTCTCCGATCAGATTTCAGCGTAAGCGATGCCGGTGAGATTGCCCTGGGCGTAGAGGAAGTTGCGCTCGTTCTTGCCGTCGAGATCGGCGGAATAGATCGAGCCCGCGAAGTCGGTGACGAACATCCGGTTGCCCGGCACGTTGAGCGCAATGCCGATGCCCTCCATCAGATGCGTGACCACGATTTCAGGGGCGGCCTTTGTGTCGATCGGCGCGCGATTGACGGTGTTGCCGCGCGGCGGGTCGCCGCGGTCGGTCCAGTAGAGGATGCGGTTCGTCAGATCGAGCTCGAGGTCGATCGGTTCCGGAAGACGATCGAACAGCACCTCGATGTCGGAGCGGTTCGTCGGAGTTTCGCCCTTCGGGATGTCGATGCTGGCGCGGAAGATGCGGCCCTGTTCGCCATTGTCGGGACCCTTTTGCGTCCAGTAGATGTGCCGCCGTTTGCGATCGACGGTGATTCCGACGCACCAGCGGCTTTGATCTTGCCGGTCGTCGTCGCCGCGGCCGGTCTCGACCAGCGTTTCGACCTGCGAACCATCGAGGTTGGCGCGCATCACGCGCATGCCCTCACGGTCGCACCAGTAAAGCTTCTTTCCCTCCTTATCGAGGTGCATCTGCTTCGGCGTGTACGTGACGCCTTGCGGTATGATGACCTTGCGATTTCCGCCATCGAGGTCGACGCGTTCGATCGAACCATCGTTGAGAGGGGGAACACCCATGTTGGTCCAGTAGATATGGCCCGCCTCCACATCCACGGCGATGCCGTCGGGGAGGCGGCCATCCGTGACGATGATCTTGCGGTCGGAGCCATCGGGATTCATCGAATGAATGCGGTTCCCACTCAGTTCGAGCACGAAAAGTCGACTGGAGCGGGTGACGCTCGATGAGTTCTTCGGGTCAGTTGCTTGAAGTACCGTCATGATCGTTCCTTCGCTGTCACAGTTGCCTTGTCTCGAATTGACTTGGTTGGTCTAGAGATGATGACCGTCATGAAAATATTTGACCCATTTGCTCCGTCGTTGCGAGTAAAGGCCGGCAAATCGCGCCAAATTGCTGCAAGGGAGCGTGCTCGTGAATCGGTCGGCTTGGCCGCTGTTTCTGTGCTCCAGACAGCACAACGCGCGGCATCGGGTGATGCCGCGCGTTGCGGAGGTCTCGTACTCTTACTTGTTGTCCGGCAGAGCGTAGGCGATCAGAGAGTCGCCCGGGGGCGTCATCATGAAGTGATGGCCGCCAGCCATGATGGCCACATATTCCTTGCCATTCTGCTCATAGACGATCGGCGTGGCCTGGCCGCCCGCGGGTAGCACGTCACTCCACACGATCTCGCCGGTCTTGATGTCGATCGCCTTGATCAGATCGTCGGTTGCCGCCGAGATGAAGATCAGACCGCCTGCCGTCACGACGGATCCGCCATTGTTTGGCGTGCCGATCTCGAGCGGAATGAAGGTCGGCATTCCGAACGGACCATTCCGCCGGGCCGAACCGAACGGCCGATCCCACAGCGTCTTGCCCGTGGCGAGATCGATCGCGCGGATGCCGCCGTAAGGAGGCCGCGTGCAGAGCACGCCCGTCGGCATTTGCCATCCCGCGTTGACGAGGATGCCGTAGGGTGTTCCCGTCTGGGCGCCTGCGCCTTCAGCACTCGATGCGCTTCCGGCCGCACGGGGATCGCCGGCGGGGAACAGGCCCATCGCGTCCGCGTCCTTGCGGGTTACGAGCGTGTCGTAGTTCGGCATGTCGTTATAGTTCGCAATGATGATCCCGCGGTGCGGATCAACGGCAACGCTGCCCCAGTCCGACCCGCCGTTGTAGCCAGGATATTCGAGGTTGTGGCGACCGAGCTCTGGCGGAGTGAACGGCCCTTCATAGCGAGCGCGCTTGAAGTTGATCCGGCAAATCATCTGGTCGATGGGCGAGATGCCCCACATGTCGTGCTCGACAAGGTCGGCTTTGCGCAACGTATGATAACGCGAGAACGGCTGCGTCGGAGAGCGCTGGCCGGGCTCCGCGCCGCCCTGCGGGACGGCCACTTCGTCGACCTGGTGCAGCGGTCTTCCGGTGGCGCGGTCGAGCACGAACATGTCGCCGCTCTTGGTCGGCAGCAGGACCGCCGGCACCTTGCCGCTCGCAGTGGGGAATTCGACCAGGGTCGGTTGAGAACCGAGATCATAGTCCCATACGTCGTTGTGCACGGTCTGGAACACCCAGCGTGGCTTGCCCGTATTCACGTCCAGCGCGACGAGTGCGGAGCTGTACTTCTTCTCCTCATCTGAACGCAACGACGTGTAATAATCGCCGGCCGAGTTTCCCATCGGCAAGTAGACGAGGCCGAGCTTCTCGTCACCGATGCCCGTCGTCCACATGTTGGGCGTGCCCAGGGAGTAGGGCTTTCCGTCCGGCGGCAGCTTCGTGACCTCAGGCTGGTTGATGTCCCAGGCAAAGCGGAGCTCGCCGGTTACCGCGTCGTACCCGCGGATGACGCCCGATGCCGCCCAACGGCGTTGACCATCGAGCACCTGATGCCCGGAGACGACGATCCCTTGCACGATGACCGGTGCCGAAGTGATGGCCGCCGTCCCCGGAATGACGGGTGTGATGGCGCCCGTGGCGCTATCTTTCTGCGCGAGTCCGACCTTGAGGTCGGCGGCGCCGTTCTTGCCGAAATCCTGGCATGGCTGACCCGTCTTGGCGTCCACGGCGATCAGGCGCATGTCGAGCGTTCCCTCGATGATGCGTGCCGCGCAGGCCTGGCCGGCTGTGGCTTTCGGGTTCTCATAGTACGCTACACCGCGACAGGCTGCCGTGTAGGGGACCCATGACGTCGGCACCTCTGGATCGTACATCCACAGCTTCTCGCCGGTCGCCGCGTTCAGCTTGAACAACTTGTTCATCGGCGTGCAGCCGTAGATGGCATTGCCGACCTTGAGAGGGGTCAGCTCCGATCCGTACTTCTTCGGAATGTCGCCGGTGTGGAAGGTCCAGACACGCTTGAGGTCCTTGACGTTTGCGGGCGTGATCTGGGCGAGATCCGAATAGCGCTGCCCGCTCTGGCCGGCGCCATAGGCGTTCCACTCACCCTTGTTGGGCGCATATGCGGAGTCTTCGAAGACGGCGTTTGCGTGCGCCTGAGGGAGTGGATTCGGTGCCGCCTGCTGATTGAAGATCGGGATGAGGACGCCGAGTGCGGCAACGAAGAGCCCGGCGCCGATCGATCCCAGCTTTCGGACATGCCGGCCGATCGTCTTGTCAATTGCGGGAGCAACCAGAATAGCAAGGACGAAGAGGATGAAGGGGCCGACAAGACGCGGGATCAACTCCCAGCCCGATAGGCCGACTTCCCAAAAGCTCCAAACGGCCGTGAACGCGAATGCGCCGAGATAGGTATAGATGCCCGCGATGCTTCCCCTAGTCATGAGAACGCCAGCAGCGAGAAGCATCGCGCCTACCACAACGTAATAGAGGCTGCCTCCCAGCGAGGCTAGGTAAGCGCCACCGCCGGCGAGGATCAAACCGAGCAATGCGACGATCCCGCCCAAAACTGTGGGCGTCCACGCGAGGTATCTCTGCAACTCTGATGCCCGGTGTCTAGGCTGTGCTGCCGGGACTACATCTACTGTCGAGGACATCTCTTTCTCCTTTTTGAGAATTTAGATTTCAAGAGCGACGAGCCGAGCCGCTCACGCCGTCGAGGGTTTGCATGCTCCGAGCGCTCGAGGCTCAGCTAGTTGATCGCCGGTGCCTAGTTCAGCTCGGCGCGGGCGTAAGAGTTGATCTCAAGGCCGACGGCGAACTCGACGATGCGCGGGCTGGTCCACTTCATGGGCGCTTCCTTCTGAGTCGATAGCGGAAGCAGCGTCGGCACTGATGGTTTGGCCGCTGCGATGGTCATTTGGATCTCCTTGTTTCACGCACGGGTGCGTCGGTTTCCATTTGATCTGCATGCGCCGGGGGCGCGAGTGAAGCGCCGCAAATCGCGCCAAATTGTTGCTAGGGAGAAGGGCGGATCGGCGTACGCTGGGTCAGGAAGATCAATGAACGGTCGGCATGTCTCGGCACCGATCGATTCCATCCACTGTCTTTAGACCGGACTGCGATCCGCCCGATGCGAACACACGACGCTGGGAGATCAGCTGAACATGCGAATGACTTCGAGTGCGCCAACGACCGAATATGCGTGAGCGGCCCCGTTGCGGTCGTTGCGGCATGTTGCAAGTGTTCGGACCGAATCCCACTCTCCCTCTCCTGAAGGGCCTGGAGCACTGAAGGTGGCTCAAAAGCCAGCTTGGCCGCCGGTGTTGTTGCGCCGTCATTCAACACGTCTCGATATGGATACATGCCTTGGAAAGCGTCTGGATCTCCAAAGGGTGGCTGAGCGAGAGCCGGGATCGCCGTCGCGGCCCATACAAGTGCGGCGGTGGCGACAGCTTTGAGTGAAGTCAAAATGTTGTCGCGCGCTTTCGTCATTGTTTCACAATGCCAACGTTGGTCTCCAGCTAGGCCGCTTGAGCTGCCACTACGAGTAAAGCCCCACAAATCGCGCCAAATTACTGATAACGAGAAGGTAGATCCGCCTTGCGTTGGGACCAGGAAAGATAAACAGGTGGCTGGCATTTCTCAGGCGATGCGGTACGATTTCTGCTGAAAGGCACAAGCAAAGCCCGGTCGGCTGAACTCGACTCGGAAGCCAGACCCCGGAGTCTGTCAGGTGGTGCCGCATTCGCTGAACAGTGCGTACCCGGACGGTAGCTCACAGATCTTGTGGGAGGACGGCGAACGCATCTTCAGCCGTGGCTGGCGACTGGACGACGCGGGGCAGCGCTCTGCTGTGTTGTTCATCGCTCCAGCCGCCGACCCTCCTTCCCGATCAAGCCTCGACCGCCTTGCGCACGAATTCGAACTTAGGGATCAGCTCGACAGGGCATGGGCAGTGCGGCCGATGGACCTCATTCGCGATGGCGGTCGAACCGTGCTGGTGCTCGAGGATGCGGGCGGCGAGCCGCTCGAGCGGTTGCTTGGCGTACCCCTGGAACTGGGGCGCTTCTTGGATTTGGCCATCCCCATCGCTGCAGCGCTGGGCAAGCTCCACCAGCGCGGGCTCGTTCACAAAGATATCAAGCCAGTCAACATCCTGCTCAACGACGGGACCGGCGATGTGAGGCTGACGGGATTCGGCATAGCATCGCGGTTCGCGCGCGAACGCCAATCGCCTCACCCTCCCGAGACGATCGCCGGCACACTCGCGTACATGGCGCCCGAACAGACCGGACGAATGAATCGATCAATCGATTATCGCAGCGACCTTTACGCACTTGGCATCACCTTCTATCAAATGCTCACCGGTGCTTTGCCGTTTGCCGCCATGGAGCCGATGGAATGGGTGCACTGCCATCTCGCCAGGCGACCGGTGCCGCCCGCCGAGCGGCTGAGGGAAATTCCCGGCACCATTTCGGCGATCGTGATGAAGCTGCTCGCGAAGAGAGCCGAAGACCGCTATCGAACGGCGGCCGGCCTCGAGAACGATCTTCGCCGCTGCCAGCGCGAATGGGTAGCGCAAGGCCGGATTGACGACTTTCCGCTCGGTGAACGTGACACGCCTGACCGGCTCGTAATTCCCGAGAAACTCTACGGGCGGAGGCGTGAGGTTGAGACTTTGCTCGCCGCCTTTGATCGCATCGTCAACGGCGGCACCCCGGAACTGATCCTGGTTTACGGCTATTCCGGCGTTGGCAAATCGTCGGTCGTCAACGAGCTGCAGCCGGTGTTGGTGCCATCGCGTGGCCTGTTCGCTTCCGGCAAGTTCGATCAGCTCAAACGCGATATTCCCTACGCAACGCTGGCACAAGCGCTTCAGAGCCTGATCCGGCCGTTGCTTGGCAAGAGCGACGCCGAGCTTGCGCCATGGCGCGACGCCTTGCAGAAGGCGCTGGGATCCAACGCCGGACTGATGGTGGATCTCGTTCCGGAACTGAAACTCCTTATCGGGGGACCATTGGCCGTCCCCGAGCTTCCGCCGAAGGACGCGCAGCGGCGTTTCCAAATGGTGCTTCGGCAATTGATCGGCATCTTTGCTCGGCCGGAACATCCCCTGGCGCTATTTCTCGATGACTTGCAATGGCTCGATGCGGCGACGCTTGACCTTTTGGAAGACCTGTTGATCCGGTCCGATCTCCGCAATCTCCTCATCATCGGTGCTTTCCGCGATAACGAAGTCACGGCTGCGCATCCGCTCATGCGCAAGCTGGAGACGATCCGTGCAACCGGAAGGGTACAGGATATCAAGCTGGCCCCGCTGACGACCGGCGATCTGGGAAGCCTTGTCGCGGACTCGCTCCGATGCGATGAGAAGCAGGCCGATCCGCTCGCAGAGCTGGTGCACGCGAAGACGGGCGGCAATCCGTTCTTTGTCATCCAGTTTCTTCACGTGCTCGCCGGCGAGCATCTCCTGGCCTTCGATCACGACGGGGGGCTATGGACCTGGGACATGGGAGGCATCCACGCCAAAAGATTCACGGATAACGTCGTGGAGCTTTTGGCTGGAAAGTTGACGCGGCTGCCCCTCGACACGCAGGACGCGTTGCGACAGCTCGCTTGCCTCGGCAATGTCGCACACGTCACTACCCTCTCGGTCGTTCTGGAAACGTCGGAGGAACAGGTGCACGCGGCTCTCTCGGAGGCCCTGCATCAACAGCTGATCGACCGCCTCGAACGCTTTTACAAGTTCATTCACGATCGGGTGCAGGAAGCCGCCTATGCGCTGATTCCCGAAGCGTCGCGCGCTGAATTGCATTTGAGGATCGGCCGCCTGCTCCTGGCACAGACACCTCCGGAAGAACGCGACGAAGCGATCTTCGAGATCGTCAACCAACTCAACCGCGGCGCGCCGTTGATCGCCTCAACCGATGAGCGCGAGCAGTTCGCCCGACTGAATCTGATCGCGGGCAAGCGCGCCAAGACGTCGACGGCCTATGGCGCGGCGCTCAAGTATCTGGCGGCTGGCGCGGCACAGCTGCCGGAGGATTCGTGGGAGCGCCGGCGCGAGCTCATGTTCGAACTGGAGCTGCACCGGGCCGAATGCGAATTCTTCACCGGCGAGCTGGCTGCAGCCGAGGATCGGCTGACCCTGCTATCAGCCCGCGCCGCCAATACCGTAGAACGGGCGGCCGTAGCATGCCTGCGAATTGACGTGTGTACGACCCGCGGCCGGATGAGCGAAGCGGTCGCTATCGGTCTGGAATGTCTCGAACATGTGGGCGTGGTGTGGACCGCACATCCTGCGGACGACGAGGTGCGCCGCGAATATCAGCTGATATGGTCGAAGCTCGGCGGCCGCGCGATCGAGGAACTGGTTGACCTGCCGCTGATGATCGATCCGGCATCCCTCGCCCTTCTTGATGTTCTGACCAAGCTCGGGCCGCCGGCGGTGTTCACGGATGCAAACCTGCTGGCGTTGGGCAGTTGCCGTGCGGTCAATCTCAGCCTCGAGCGCGGCAACAGCGATGGCTCGTCCAATGCGTATGTTCGGGTAGGCATGGTCGCGGGCCCGTTTTTTGGGGACTACAAGGCCGGATATCGGTTTGGACGGGTCGGCTACGAACTGGTCGAGCGGCACGATCTGAAGCATTTCCTGGCCAGAATATTCATGAATTTCGGCAACCAGGTGATGCCGTGGACGAGGCATGCGCGGAGTGGTCGTGATCTCTTGCATCGGGCGTTCGATGTTGCGAACAAGACGGGCGATCTCACTTATGCGGTGTACAGCCGCGCCCATCTGAACTCCAATCTGCTCATGGTGGGCGATCCGCTCGACGAGGTTCAGCGCGAGGTCGAGCTGGGACTGGCGTTGGCGGAGCAGATGCAGTTCGGACTCGTCATCGACGTGATCGCGACGCAGCTTGCGCTGGTCCGAATGTTGCGCGGGTCGACACGCCGGTTCGGCTCTTTCGACGACCAGAAATTCGATGAAGGCCTGATCGCAAGCCGTTTGTCCGGCAATCGGAACCTGGCATTTGCCGAGTGCTGGTATTGGATTCGCAAGCTGCAGGGGGACATCCTGGCCAGCGACTTTTCTGCGGCTGTCGACGCGTCCCTTAGGGCGAAGCCGCTGCTCTGGACGTCGCTGCCGGCCATCGAATTCGCGGAGTATCACTTTTACAGCGCGCTCGCGCGCGCCTCATCCTGCGACTCCGCTTCAGCCGATCAGCGCCGACAGCATTTGGAGGCTCTGGCAGCCCATCGCGAACAGATCGGAATCTGGGCGGAGAACTGCCCGGAAAATTTCGAGAACCGCGCCGCCCTTGTCGATGCCGAGATTGCCCGATTGGAAGGTCGCGATCTGGATGCCGAGCGTCTTTACGAGCGTGCGATCCACTCGGCCCAAACGAACAGCTTCGTCCACAATGAAGCGATCGCCTATGAGCTGGCTGCCCGCTTTTACGCGGTGCGCGGCTTTGAGGAAATCGCACATCTCTACCTGGAAAATGCTCGTCACTGCTACTTGCGATGGGGGGCAGATGGCAAAGTGCGACAACTCGACCAGCTCCATCCGCGGCTGAGGCAGGGGGCGCGCGCGCCAGCCCCAGCGGCTACGATCGAAGCGTCGGTCGAACAGCTCGATCTCGCAACAATGATTGAAGCCTCGCAAGCGCTTTCTGGCGAGATGGTGCTGGAAAAACTCATCGACAAACTCATGCGCGCGGCCCTCGAGCATGCCGGCGCCGAACGAGGTCTGCTGATTGTCCCGCGAGGAGATGAGCTGCAGATCGAGGCGGAAGCGATCGCCGGTGGAGACGATATAATCGTGCATCCGCAGGTCGGGTCGTCTTACGGCACAGCGGAGTTGCCGGAGTCGTTGGTTCGGTATGGAACGCGCACCCATGAGACTGTGATTCTCGATGACGCTTCATCTCAGCATGCATTTTCTGCCGAACCCTATATTCTTCAGAGTCGTGTCCGTTCTATTCTCAGCTTGCCGTTGATCAATCAGGGTAAGCTCACAGCGATTCTCTACCTCGAGAATAATCTGGCGCCTAACGTGTTCACTCCTGACCGCGTTGCCTTATTGAAGGTGCTGGCGTCGCAGGCGGCAATCTCGCTCGAAAACTCGCGGCTTTATCGCGATCTCGCAGATCGCGAAGGCAAGATCCGGCGCTTGGTGGACGCAAACATCATCGGGATCATCACTGCCGACTCCGAAGGCCGGGTTTTTGAAGCCAATGACGCGTTTCTTCGCATCGTGGGATATGACCGTGATGACTTGGCTTTAGGCGACGTGCGCTGGACCGAACTGACTCCGCCGGAATGGCGCGCCCGCACTGAGCGCGTCCACGAAGAGTTAAGGAGAACCGGCGTGGCGCAACCCCTCGAGACAGAATACTTTCGCAAGGATGGCAGCCGCGTGCCCGTGCTGATCGGCTATTCGTTGTTCGGCGAACGAGGCAACGGCATCGCGTTCGTGCTCGATCTGACTGAGCGCAAGCGGGCCGAGGAGGCAATGCGTGAAAGCGAGCGAAGTTTGCGCTCGGCAATTGACGGTCTACCAGGTCTCGTCGGAGTTCTGGCTCCGAATGGTGAGGTCGAGGCCGTCAATCGCCAAATCATTGAATATTGCGGCCAGCCGCTGGAGGAGTTGAGAAATTGGGGAGCAAACGGAACAGTCCATCCCGACGATCTTCCCTACGTCGCCGAAGTGTTCACAAAGTCGATCGCATCTGGAGTTCCGTACCATCTCGAACAACGCCTGCGACGCTTCGACGGGGAGTATCGATGGTTTGACAACCGCGGCGTCCCAATTCGCGATGACACCGGGCGTATCACGCGATGGTATGTTCTCCTGACCGACATCGAAGATCGCACGCAGGCATTGGCGCGATTGCAGCAGATGCAATCCGATTTCGCGCACATGAACCGTGTGAGCATGATGGGAGAGCTGGCAGCCTCGCTCTCTCACGAGATTGCGCAGCCGATCGCCAGCGCGCGCAATAACGCCCGGGCGGCCCAGAATTTTCTGAACATTCAGCCGCCGAACCTGGGCGAGGTCAAGGAAGCACTAGCCTGTATCGTTGCGGACGCAGACCGATCTGGAGACATCATCGAACGCATCAGAGAGCAGATCAAGAAAGCGCCGCCCCGAAAGGAGCGTTTTGATCTCAACACGGCAATCAGCGAAGTAATCGTATTGGCGCAAAGCGTGACCCTCAGGAATGGCGTTTCGGTTCAAACTCGGCTGGCGCAGGGATTGCCGTTGGTTCCGGGGGATCGGATTCAGCTGCAACAAGTCCTGCTGAATCTGATTCTCAACGCATCTGAAGCAATGAGCTTGGTTGAAGAGGGAGCACGAGAGTTGTCGATCAGCACCGAGCAAGACCAAGCGGGAGCTCTCGTGGCCGTCCGCGATTCTGGGCCGGGTATTGATCCTGCGCATCTCGATCGGATCTTCGACGCTTTCTATACCACGAAGTCCAGTGGAACCGGCATGGGACTTTCGATATGCCGCTCCATCATCCGAGCGCATGGGGGCAAGCTGTGGGCGGGAGCGAACGAGCCTCGCGGCGCCGTAATTCAGTTCACTCTGCCCGGGGCCGAAAAGGATTTGACGAGCGCGCGGAATGCCGAAGTCTGATGGATTGTTCAGCATTGGTTAGACATAGCGTATTCGGACGGTTGCTCTCAGGTCTGTACACTCAGGATTCGACAGCCGGATTAGCAGGTGCAATGAAGCCGAAGATAGCGCCATGTGGCAGGTTATGGCTTGCCCACAATCTTCCGTTGTGCGCTTCAATAATCGAGCGGCAGATCGACAGCCCAAGGCCCAAACCGCCCGATTTCGTGGTGTAGAAAGCATCGAACAAGCGCTCAAGATCCGCAGGAGCGAAGCCTGGCCCTGAATCCCGCACCTCGACGCAAACGCCATCGGGTTCGTTACGGGTGCTGATGAGCAACTGCCGATCCTCTTCGACCACATCGCGCATCGCTTCGACGGCGTTGATGATCAAGTTGATAATCACTTGTTGCAGTTGGACCCGATCTGCTCGAATGACCGGCAAGCCCTCCACGAGTTGCGTCCGCACCGAGACGCTGTTCTTCAAAAGTTCGCCGCGGGTCAGGGCTATCACCTCAAGCGTCGCCTCGTTGATATCCAAGTCCTCCTTTCGAGGAGGCGCCTTCTTCATAAGGGCGCGGATACGGTCAATCACGTCGCCCGCATGCTTGCCGGCGCTGACGATAAAACCGAGCGTCTGCCGGACCTCCTCCAGATCTGGCGGTTGAGCATCGAGCCAGTTCAAACCGGCATGTGCGCCGTTAACAACCGCGGCGATAGGTTGTTTGATTTCGTGGGCAATCGAGGCCATGAGCTGCCCCATCGTCGCGACCCGGCCCGCGTGGGCCAGCTCTGCCTGCACTTCGCGATAGCGGTGCTCGCTGTCTCGTGCTTTGGCTTCCGCCCGCTTCCGTTCGGTGATGTCGTTGAAAAGGATTCCGACGCGCCTGCGCCTGGGGTCTTCGACCCGGAAGGCGTAAACGTCATACCAGCGTCCGAGTTGCTTGGCTTCATTTTCAAACCGCATCGGTTCGCCCGTCAAGGCGATCCTGCCGTAAGTCTCGAACCAATGTTCTTCGTGCTCTGGCGCGATTTCGCGCATCCGTCTTCCGGCGGCATTCTTGATTCCCGTCTGCCGTTCAAACGATGGGCTGATTTGCAAGAAACGATAATCGATTGGCTTTTCGTTGTGGTCAAACAAGACTTCAATGGTACAAAAGCCCTCGTCAATCGACTCGAACAACGTGCGGTAATTCTGTTCCGATTCGCGTAATTCCGCCTCGGTGCGCTTGCGCTCGATGAACTGACCGATCTGGCTGCCGATGGTGGCAAGCACGTTGAGCAGCTCCTGATCGGGCTGTCTGAGCTCGCGGCTGAAAAACTCGATCACGCCCAAGACGTCCCCCCCGAGCAGGATAGGAAAGCCGAAGGCCGCGCGCAGTCCTTCGAGTTGGGCGACGCGCCTGCGCGGAAAGTTTTCAGCAGAAATGACGTCGGGAATGTATTCGGGCTTACGGCTGGACCACACTCGCCCTGGTAGTCCCGCCCCCGGAACGAAAGTGAACTCCGAGCCGATTCTTTCAAATTCCGGGACCTCTATCGACGTTTTATGCCAAAGCTCGACACAGCGCAGCGCCTTGGTCTCCCGGTCCACGCGCCAGAGTGCACCAACGTCCCATCCCAGGCACTCGCCTATGGCCCGCAGTATTCTCGGAGCGACCTCTTCGATCGTGGCTGCTTCCGCCAGGACCTGCGCAACAGTGTGCTGCACGCGGAGGCGCTCCTCTGCGCGCTTGCGTTCGGTGATGTCCGTCAGGATGCCGTACCATTTGAGAACCGTGCCCTGTTCATCACGTAGGGGCACTGCCCGTACCAAGAACCAGCGGTATTCTCCGTTGGCACTGCGATGCCGGGCCTCGTTTTCGAAAGCCTCACCACTTGTCATCGAGTGATGCCACTTGGCGACGTGTTGGATGAGGTCGTCAGGATGAATCGTGGATTGCCAACCCGGTCCCGACGTCTCTTCCACGGACAACCCGGAAAATTCCACCCACTGTCGGTTTGTCCAAATGCTGCTACCGTCGGGTTGCGTCGTAAACGCTATCGCAGGTATCGCCTCAACGGTATCCCGAAGCTCTTTTTCCCTTCGACGCAGTGCATCTTCGGCCCGTTGGCGCGAGGCTCGATCGCCTGCCTCGCTCAGCGCGCGCCGCACGGCGGGCACGAGCCGCGACATCCGGGTCTTCAGAACGTAGTCGGTGGCCCCGATCTTAAGAGCCTCGATAGCTGCCTCTTCGCCGAGAGTGCCAGAAACAAAGATGAATGGCAGATCGGGGCGGATACTCTGCGCCAGATTCAACGCGGAGAGCCCGTCGAACGAAGGTAGTTTGTAGTCCGAGAGGATCAGGTCAAATTCGGCGCTCTCAAGAGCTGCCAGAAACTCAGTGCGACTTTGCACGCAGGTGATGCGACAGATCAAATGATCGGCTTCAAGGAGCACTTCTATAAGGCCCGCGTCATTGCGGTCATCCTCCAGCAAGAGGATTCCGATTGGCGAGCTCATGACACCTTCTTCGCGCTTCCTGGGGGCGGTTGATTTATGATCGCCCAGAACATGCCCAGCTCTTTGACGGCGTTGACAAACTCGTGAAAGTCCACGGGCTTCACGACGTAAGCGTTCACCCCGAGCTGGTAGGTTGCCAGCATGTCCCTTTCTTCGTGTGATGATGTCAGTACGACTACGGGTATCATCTTCAGCTTCGGATCTGATCTGATTTTCTGTAAGACCTCCAATCCATCCACTTTCGGCAGCTTTAGGTCCAACAGAATAACCGCGGGGTTTTCATCGGCGCGCGACGCGAATTGCTCTCGACAATGCAGATAATCGAGTGCCTCTTTGCCGTCGCGAGTAATGACCACTTCGTTCGCGAGCTTGTGCTCATCAAGAGCTGTGAGAGTAAGCTCAACATCCCTCGGATCGTCCTCGACGATCAGAATTCGTCCCAGTTCGCTCATGGCGGATTCGCTGTCCTCTTCGCTGAATGTTCGGCTTTCGGCAGTGAAAAATAGAAAGTGGCGCCTTGATCGACCGCTCCCTCGGCTCGCACTGTCCCGCCGTGCCGGTGAATGACACGCTGCACGGTTGCCAGTCCTATTCCAGTGCCCTCAAATTCGTCAGCACGATGCAGCCGTTGAAATACCCCGAACAGCTTGTTGACGTACTGCATGTCGAACCCGACACCGTTATCCCTCACGAAGATTTCGATCCTGTCTCCATTGGCAACCACAGAGCCAATCTCGATTTTGGCAGGACGCCGTGTGCCTGAGAACTTGACCGCATTGGAGAGCAGGTTCATCAAAACAAGCTTTAGTAGCGAACGATCTCCATAACAGACCGGAAGTGCATCAATCGTCCAAGAGATATCCTGTCCCTTCGTTTGCAGCTCTATCTCGGAAACTGCCTCCTTGACCAACTTCTGGAGGTCCACTGCCGTCGTCCTGCTTTCAGTGCGGCCGATCCGGGAAAACGCCAGTAAATCATCGATCAGGTTGCCCATTCTTTTTCCTGATTCGCGAATCGTCTGTACGTATCTTTGACCCTTGTCGTCCAGCGAGTTCGGTGTGTGTTTTTGCAGAAGTTCGGAGTAGCCGACGATATGACGCAGTGGCGCCCGCAAGTCGTGCGACACTGAATAGGCAAACGCCTCGAGTTCCTTGTTAGCCGCTGCCAGCTCCGCCGCGCGCAGATTGAGCTCCTGATTGAGCTTGCTAATTGCGGCCTCGCGCCGCTGGCCTTGTTCGAGCTCGGCCTGAAGCCGGTCGCGTGCGTGGCGAAGGTTCTCCTCGATTCGAAGCCGAACAGCGCTGAAGGAGGCAACTATGATCGCCGAGAGAACAAAAACAAGAAAGTAGGGCAGGTCTTGCGCTGAAACGTAGAAGGTGTGGACCGGCTCTACAAACATGTAGTTGAAGGCTGCCGTGCCCAACAGGACGGCCACGACGGCAGGCCCGGTCCCTGCGTACCAGGTGACAATGCCGATGACGAGTACAAGAACCGGCAGCGCTACATCACGGAACTGATATTGTTGGATCGCGAGCGCAGCGGCAATCGCGATCCCCACACAAACGACCGCGAATCCATACCGCAGCGGCGGCGACCGGACTCGCTGAAATTCGTTATCCCAATACGCCACGTTCCTCTACTCCGACGCGTATGCACGTGCGGCTTTGGGCATTTGGCTGATTATAGCATGTTCTGGGCCGATTGTCTGGGCCTGCGGATTAGGCGAGGAGCGCGGGATATTGGGGCTACCGTCGCGGCGGCGGAGTTCGAATTGTTAAAAGAAGAAATCCTGAACACGCAGTGCGGCGCGATCGAGCCGGCAAAATGGACGCACCTCACTCGCGAGGTCTCTTTCCCTTCTCGCTATGGGCGTAATCTCCTCGATCTATGTGTCGTGCTTACCGTCAAACAGGAGCAGCGCGCGGCGGCCGCTTCGCAGGCGCGATCTAGCTGTGTCGCATCGCTTCTGAGTGAGGACGCTAGTTTCACCGTGCGGTCCAATAGCCGGAGCAGCGTGCGCCGGCCGATTGGCCAGTCCAGTTTCCCCGGCCGGATGCTCCCGACAGCCGTCCTGAGCCCGACGCATACCTATCCTGAACAGCCACCGACGCGCGAACCGCACCAGACTGCGCCACGTAGCCCCTGAACCTTATGAGATTGGGATGGGTTACAACTGCGTTGGTGATGTTGACCGAAAAGCTATAGGTCGGATCGCAGGTGCCTCTTTGAGTTACAAAGGTAAGATCCCATGATCCGTCGTAAGCCGTGCGCGCTTGCGCTGCCGAAGCAAACGCGACAAGGCTTGCCATGATGACGGCCACACGAGGCCAAAGCCTTTTCATAACAGCACCTCCGTGACAGATTGCGACCAACCGCGCTTTCGAAAACGGCTCGTGTTGCGTTGACAGCAAAACATACTTCGACTTGATGCGGTCGACATTCTCGCGCGATGTCACCGTGACACTCCTCGTTAAGGCGCATGTGCTTCCGTCGCGAGTAAAGCGCGGCAAATCTCGCCAAATTGCTGCTAGCCAGAAGGCGTGGCTCCGCGCATTTCAAGCACGGACGATCAATGGACGGCTGGCATTTCTCAGCCGATCGGATACGATTTGCCGGGGCCGGAGAAAGGCCGCGCGAATGACGAAAAGCTTGGCTTGGTGAATTCAATCGGGAGGCCGAACGCCGGAGGCTCATAAATGGTGCCGCATTCGGTGAATGTCGCGTACTCGGATGATGGCTCTCAGATCGTGTGGAAGGACGACGAACGCGTCTTTCGGCGTGGCTGGCGATTAGGCGATGATGGCGAGCAGCGCGCCGTGCTGATAGTTGCTCCTGTCGCCGACCACCCGTCTCGTTCAAGCCTCGAGCGCCTCACGCACGAATACGAACTGAAGGACGAACTCGATGGTACGTGGGCAGTACGGCCGCTGGAGCTTGTGCACGATGCCGACCGGACCATACTGCTGCTCGATGATGCGGGCGGCGAGCCGCTGGATGGCGTGCTCGGCGCGCCCATCGAGGCGGGACGCTTCTTGCGTCTCGCCATTCCCGTCGCGGCGGCCTTAGGCAAGCTTCACCAGCGCGGGCTCGTCCACAAGGACATCAAGCCGGGCAACATCCTGCTGAACGAGGCGTCCGGCGAAGTGCGGCTGACCGGTTTCGGCATCGCTTCGCGCCTCGTGCGCGAACGTCAGTCACCTCGCCCTCCAGAGACCATCGCCGGCACGCTCGCCTATATGGCTCCGGAACAGACCGGACGGATGAATCGTTCAATCGATTCCCGGAGCGACCTCTACGCGCTTGGCGTAACCTTCTACCAGATGCTCACCGGTGCATTGCCGTTTACCGCCACGGATCCGATGGAATGGGTGCACTGCCATCTCGCCAGGCGCCCGGCGCCCCCGATCGAGCGGAAGGAAATCCCCGGCGTCATTTCGGCGATCGTCATGAAATTGCTCGCGAAGCGAGCCGAAGACCGCTATCAAACGGCAGCCGGCCTCGAAAGCGACCTTCGCAGCTGCCAAACAGAATGGGACGAACGGCGTCAGATTGACGACTTTCCACTCGGCGAACACGACACGTCCGACCGGCTCGTGATCCCTGAGAAACTCTACGGGCGGCGACATGAGGTCGACACCTTGCTCGCCTCGTTCGATCGTGTCGTCAACGGTGGCGCCCCGGAACTGGTCCTGGTCTCCGGCTATTCCGGCATCGGTAAATCGTCGGTCGTCAACGAGCTGCAGCCGGTGCTGGTGCCGCCGCGTGGCCAGTTCGCTTCCGGCAAGTTCGATCAGCTCAAGCGTGACGTTCCCTACGCGACGTTGGCACAGGCGCTTCAGAGCCTGATCCGGCCGCTGCTCGGCAAGAGTGACGCCGACCTTGCGCCATGGCGTTACGCCTTGCAGGAAGCACTGGGGTCCAATGCGGGACTGATGGTGGAGCTCGTTCCTGAGCTGAGGGTTCTCGTCGGCGAGCCGCCGCCGGTCCCCGAGCTTCCGCCTCAGGACGCGCAGCGGCGCTTTCAGATGGTGCTTCGGCAATTGATCGGTATCTTTGCTCGGCCGGAACATCCCCTGGCACTGTTCCTCGATGACTTGCAGTGGCTCGACGCAGCGACGCTCGACCTTTTGGAAGACCTGTTGAACCGGTCCGAACTCCGTAATCTTTTCCTCGTCGGTGCTTTTCGCGATAACGAAGTCACGGCGGCGCATCCGCTCATGCGCAAGCTGGAGGCGATCCGGGCAACCGGAAGAGTGCAGGAGATCAAACTTGCTCCGCTCACAACCGAACATCTGGACGAACTCGTCGCGGACACGCTCCGCTGCGACGCTGAGCAGGCCGGTTCGCTTGCAAATCTCGTGCACGCGAAGACCGACGGCAATCCGTTCTTCGTCGTCCAGTTTCTTCACGTGCTCGCCGACGAGGGGCTGCTGGCCCTTGATCAAGCGCGGGGGCAATGGTCTTGGGATGTCGGCGGCATCCATGCCAAGGGGTACACGGATAATGTGGTGGAGCTTCTGGCCGGGAAGCTGACGCGGCTACCGCTCGACACGCAAGACGCGTTGCGACGGCTGGCGTGCCTCGGCAACGTTGCCGATTTCAATATCCTTTCGGTCGTTCTCGGAACGGCCGAAGAGCAGGTGCACGCGGCTCTCTCGGAAGCCATGCGTCAACAACTGATCGATCGCGCCGTGCGCTCATACAAGTTCATTCACGATCGGGTGCAGGAAGCGGCCTATGCGCTGATTCCGGAAAAGTCGCGCGCGGAGTCGCATTTGACTATCGGCCGGTTACTGCTGGCGCAGGCTTCACCGGAAAAGCGCGACGAGGCGATCTTCGAGATCGTCAACCAGCTCAATCGCGGGGCAACTCTAATCATATCCCACGAGGAACGCGAACGGCTTGCGGAGCTGAACCTGGCCGCTGGCAAGCGCGCCAAGGCGTCGTCGGCCTATGCCTCCGCGCTGACCTATCTGACCACCGGTGCGGCGCTGTTGCCGGGGGACACATGGGAGCGCCGGCCCGACCTCGCCTTTGACCTGGAGCTGCATTCGGCCGACTGTGAAGTCTATGCTGGTGCAGCGCAGCTTGCCGACCAACGTCTGGCGGCGCTGGCACAGCGCGCGCTCAGCGCAGTCCAAAAATGCCTCGTGGCCTACCGGCGGGTGGATCTATGCGCAATGCTAGGGGCGGGCGAAAGGGCGGTGACAATTGCCCTGGAGTGTTTGCGGCATGTAGGCATCGATTGGTCAGCGCATCCCACCGAGGCGGACGCACGTCACGAGTACGAGCGCATTTGGTCATTGCTCGGAGATCGCTCGATCGAGGATATCGTTGACCTGCCGCTGATCCAAGACCAGAAGGCAAGGGCGACGCTCGACCTGCTCAGCAGCCTGGCTCTGCCGGCCATGTACACCGACAAGAACTTGCACGCACTTAGCGTCTGCGCTGCCACAAATCTCAGCCTCGAGCACGGCATCAGCGAGGCGGCGCCGTTTAACTACGTGGCAGTGGCGATGCTCGCCGGCCCCCGCTTCGGCCAGTACATTGAAGGTTATCGGTTTGGAAAGTCGGCCTGCGATCTGCTGGAACGTCGCGGATTGACAGACTTCGGGGCGAAGACCTATGTCGCCTTCGCGATTGTGGTCCCGTGGACACGACCGCTAAGGGAGGGCATCGAACCGTCACGTCGCGCCTTCCAGTTGGCGAAGGATCACGGCGATCCGACATATGCCTCACTTGCCTCCCGGGGTCTCAGTAGCATCCTTCTTGCATCGGGCCATCCACTCGATCAATTCGAGCGCGAAGCTCAGGACGCGTTGGCATTCGTGCAGAAGTATGGGTTCTTCCTCGACAGGCTTTCCGCGCCGATCGCGCTTGCCCGGACCCTGCGCGGGAAAATTGCGAAGTTCGGTTCCCTCGACGATGGTGAATTCACGGAGCGCTCCTTCGAAGACCGCATCACGGGTCAACCCGCTCGTGCCTTTTTGGAATGTTACTACTGGATCCGAAAGCTCCAGGCGCGCTTCTTTGCCGGCGACTATGTTTCGGCGCTCGAGGCAGCGGAGAAGGCGGGGACATGGTACGCAACTTCCCGGGCGCTGTCGCTCTTTCCGGCCGAAAAAGCCGAATGGCATTTCTATGCCGGCCTGTGCCGAGCCGCTCGGTGTGAGCCCTTCGGCCCCGAGCCGTACGCCGAGCATCGAGACGCGCTTGGCGGCCACGAGCGGGAGCTGCAGGCCTGGGCGGCGAATTGTCCTGAAAATTTCGAGGATCGTGCAGCGCTGGTCGCTGCCGAGATCGCCCGGATTGAGGGACGCCCGGTCGAGGCCATGGACCTTTACGAGCGCGCCATTGCCTCGGCCCGCGCAAACGCCTTTGTCCAAAACGAGGCGCTGGCCTACGAGCTGGCTGCCCGCTTTTACGCGGCGCGCGGCCTCGAGGAGGTTGCACATCTCTACCTCAAAAATGCGCGGCATTGCTACTTGCGATGGGGAGCAGATGGAAAGGTGCGGCAACTCGACCAGCTCCATCCGCGGCTGAGACAGGACGAGCGTGCGCCGGGTCCAGCGGGCACGATCGAAGCACCGGTCGAACATCTCGATCTCGCGACGATGATTGAAGCCTCGCAGGCACTTTCTGGCGAGATGGTTCTCGAAGAGCTCATCGACAAGCTCTTGCGCGCTGCACTCAAGCACGCTGGCGCGGAACGATGTCTTCTGATTGTTCCACGAGATGAAGAGCTGCAGATAGAGGCGGAGGCGATCTCTAGTGGCGAGAACGTAACCGTGCATCTGCGGCAACGGGCCGATATCGCACCGGCGCTGCCGGAGTCGCTGGCCCGTTATGGAGCGCGTACTCATGAGACGGTAATCATCGACGATGCGTCATCTCGACACCCATTTTCTACCGATGCCTACTTTGTTCGGAGTCGTGTTCGCTCTATTCTTTGTTTGCCGTTGATTAGTCAGAGAAAATTCATCGGCATTCTCTACCTTGAGAACAGCCTTGCGCCGAACATCTTCACACCCGATCGCGCGGCGCTGCTGGAGGTGCTTGCGTCGCAAGCAGCCATCTCGCTTGAGAATTCACGGCTGTATCGCGATCTCGAGGATCGGGAGACGAAGATACGGCGTTTGGTTGACGCCAATATCATCGGGATCTTCGTTGCCAACCGCCAGGGGCAGGTTATTGAAGCCAATGACGCGTTCCTCCGTATGCTGGGATATGACCGTGATGACCTCGCGTGGGGCCGGGTGCGCTGGAACGAGCTGAGTGCTCCGGGATGGCACGAGCGTGACGCAATCACGCTGGAACAGCTAAACTCAATCGGGATAGTTCAGCCTTTTGAGAAGGAATATCTTCGGAAGGACGGTAGCCGCGTTCCCGTGCTTATTGGTGCCGCGCTCGTCAAGGAAGGCGGCGACGAGGGCGTCGCGTTCGTGCTCGATTTGACCGAGCGTAAACGGGCTGAGGAGGCGCTGCGCGAAAGCGAGCGGAGTTTACGCTCGGCGATTGACGGGATACCCGGTCTCGTTGCGAGCTTGGCCCCGAATGGCGACGTCGAAGCCGTCAATCGCCAAATCCTTGAGTATTGTGGTGCGTCACTGGAGGAAATGAAGAACTGGGGCACAAACGGAACGATTCATCATGAAGACCTTCCCCATCTCGCTGAAATCGTCACAAGGTCGATAGTCGCCGGCGTTCCATACCAGACCGAAGCACGCATACGACGCTTTGACGGTGAATATCGATGGTTTGACATCCGCGGCATTCCGGTTCGCGACACCTTCGGTGCCATTTCTCGCTGGTATGCACTATTGACGGATATAGAGGAACGAACGCAGGCGTTGGCGCGATTGCAGCAGATGCAGTCGGATTTCGCCCATGTGAACCGCGTGAGCATGATGGGAGAATTGGCAGCCTCGCTCTCTCACGAGATTGCGCAGCCAATCGCCAGCGCGCGCAACAACGCCCGGGCGGCCCTGAATTTTCTGAAGATGCAGCCGCCGGACCTAGGGGAGATCGGCGAGGCACTCTCCTGTGTCGTCGGGGACACAGATCGAGCCGGAGAAATCATCGATCGCATCCGAGAGCAAATCAAAAAAGCGCCGCCGCGAAAAGAGCGGTTTGATCTCAACGCGGCGATCAACGAAGTGATCGCGTTGGCGCAAAGCGCGATCGTCAGGAATGGCGTTTCGGTCCAGACCCGGCTTGCGGAGGGGTTGCTTCCGGTTCTGGGGGACCGCATTCAGCTGCAACAAGTCTTGCTGAATTTGATTCTCAACGCGGCTGAAGCAATGAGCTCGGTAGAAGAGGGAGCAAGAGGGATGTTGATCAGCACCGATCAGGACCAGGTAGGCGCCCTCGTGGCCGTGCGCGATTCAGGGCCGGGCATCGATCCTGCGCATCTCGATAGGATCTTCAATGCCTTCTATACCACGAAGTCGAGTGGGACAGGCATGGGGCTGTCGATATGCCGCTCTATCATCCAAGCTCACGGGGGCAAGCTGTGGGCGGGAGCGAACGAGCCCGGCGGCGCCGTATTCCAGTTCACCTTGCCAGATACCGAAAGAGAGCTCCCGACTATCCTTCAGGCGAGCCACCGGAGTTGAAAGCCGCGCTAACACATCGCATCAGTTGGTCCTCGTCCACTGGCTTGCGCAGGTAACACAAGACGCCGTCGCCTAGCGCGCGAGCCCGGTCGACGTCATTGGGAAATGCCGTCACAAGGATCGTCGGAATTGCGTGGCCCGCATCGATAAGGCGCCGACAGAGTTCGAGCCCGGTCATGGCGGGCATATGAATGTCGGTGATCAGGCATGCTGTTTCGGAGAGGCGCGGGGAGGCGAGAAATTCGGTTGCAGACGAGAAAACGTCGACCGTATGGCCCAGGGATCTCATGAGCCTGCACATTGACTCACGAAAGAACCGATCATCGTCGACGACCGAAACTAGTACCTTTTTCATCATGCGCTTATGCCATTCGCAGGCCCCTTCGTGCGGGCAGCTAACGGTGCCGTAGATCCGCGTGGGATGGCTTGACTTGCGTCAAGAATGCCATCGATGCAATGCCGATGCGCCTAAACTTTGGCTTATGCCGACGGCGATTGCGAGTCCTGGCAATCATCGGTCGGGATGGAGAATTCCCCGCTGGACGACGTGATCGCCGGGATCATACCCGGCGACCTCAGGACCACGTCCGGGCATTGTAAGCCTTCGTATCGCCGTCCCGCCCCTTTGGATGCCCGACTTCGACCTGCGCTCAATTGAGGTGCTGGTAACGATCCTAATAGTCTGCATGCGTCCGAAATGCGCAGGGGCGAAAAGGAGAAAACAATGGCTTATCGCTTGGAAACTCACAGGTCTGACAGGGCCACTCGATGCGCAATGTGCGACGGCAAGTTCGGTCTCGTCCGGCATTATTCGTGGCGAACCCCGCTTTGTTCCAGGGAGTGCGTCGATCGCTTCGCAACTCGCCGCCAAAGTGACCGTAATTGGTTGGGCTGGCTCCAAATGCCCTTCGACCAGTCGACCGAGCACCGCGCGAGGGCGTCATGACGCTTCAGATCTCACCACGAGGCAAACAATATCTGAAGACCGCGCAGACTTTGCTCCGTACCGCCAAAACCATGACTGACATGGCGATTGCAGGTCAGCTAAGGGCTCTTGCCGACGATTATGAACGGCGAGCTGAGAAGGCTTCCCGCGATGATGCGGACAAGGCACTCGCTCGATCGGCTGTCAGCGCTGAAGGTGAGTGGCTTGCATGAGGTGATGGGCGTCGCTCAGCCGCGATCGGGCGAGCCACAGATCCTAAAGTCGATCAGCGCGTTCGGGAGCGAGCTGGGTCAGGTCGTAAACTTTGGTGTACCCCGCACGCATGCTTTGGGAACAATGGGACTGTTCAGGTTCCGCGATTAGGACTAGAAATGCGCGGTCTGGCCGAAAACCAGGACACAGGCTCATTTTCGCGGTCCCTTCGAGCAGCAGCGATGCCTGATTCCACCTCCACCGTGTTGGTCGTCGACGACGACCCGGACCTCCGCGCGTCTGTCGGGCGGCTACTGCGATCGCTCGGCATCGATGTTCAGCTATTTGCGTCCATTTCCGAGTTCCTCAAGTCCGATCTCCCGGATTGCCCCACCTGCCTTGTGCTCGACATCAGAATGCCCGGTCAAAGCGGTCTCGATCTTCAGCGCGAGCTCGTCACGGCAAATAGGGAAATTCCGATCATCTTCGTCACAGGACACGGCGACATACCGATGTCCGTGCAGGCGATGAAAAGGGGCGCTATCGAGTTCCTGACTAAGCCGTTCCGCGACCAAGATCTCCTCGACGCGATTGAGCTCGGTCTCTCTCGTGATCGTGCACGGCGGGAAAATGAGAAGGACTTGGTCGCTCTCAGGGAGCGCTTCGGATCGCTGAGCCCCAGGGAGCGCGAGATCATGATTCAGGTCGCCCGCGGCCGTCTGAGCAAACAGATTGCCCATGATATCGGCATCGCCGAAGCCACCGTGAAGGTGCATCGCAGCAGGGCGATGCAGAAGATGCAGGCCGGTTCGCTTCCCGAGCTCGGCCGTATGGCCGATAAGCTCAAGCTCGTACCTGATAGGCCGCAACGCTCCTGAGCTGTGGAACGATCTGTACATTGGGGGACTAACAATCTGCCGTTCAATCGTCGAATCCATGGCGGATGCCTGTTGGTCAACCCGAGCCAGCCACGCCGGGCTCTGTTTCAGTTTGCGATCCCTGCCCGACCGTCATGATCAACCGATTGTCTAGCAACAATTTGCTGCGATTTGCTGCGCTTCACTCCCGGCGCCTCGGCGCATGCCGGTAAAGTAGCCCAATACGCCGTGCAATAGAACGACGCGCTCAAACTCGATGGTGATGCGAATGTTTGGAACTGTCGCAACGACCAAGATCAAGGAAGACAAAAGCGCAGAATTCGAGGAGCTCGCGACTGAGCTCGTCAAGAAGGTCAATGAAAACGAGCAGGGTTGTCTGCTATATCGGCTCTACCACGGTGAAATGCCGAATACCTATGTGTTCATGGAGCGCTACGCCGATCAGGCAGCAGTCGATGCCCATCTGAGCACAGAATATTTCAGGACACTCACGGGGGCGATGGCTGAATTCATGGACGGAAAGCCGACCATCCACCGGTTGAAGCAGGTCGAGACGTAAGACGAACTACGAGGCGATGTCCGCTGGTGACTCTTCGCAACATATCGCGCGGCGCGCCAATTTGGTCGCGAACGGAGAAGCAGACGCGGCCTCGTCGTGTCGTTTATCGACGCGCGGCCTAGGATAGACCAGGTTGCTTGCCACGAGACGGCGCGCCTGCGCGTTTCCGAAATTGGGCTAACGAAGTAGTTCGCTGCTCAAGTAATGGCTCTCGCGTATTTTGTTGATCCGGCCCGAGCATCACAATGCGCGGCCCCAACTCCTCCACTCGGCTTGTAAATCTAGGTTTAGGCAACGCAACCAAATCTGTCAGTGCTCACCACCCGCGTGGAATAGCTCGCGGCGCTCCAAATCGTCAGATTACGGTCAGTGGCATCTTTGCGGGATTAGCCTGCCAAAGCACGCGAGGTCATAATGCGCGCATCAGCTTCGACTGCAGCTTTCGGACGCCTGGAGCAATTTCATCCCGAACCGGAATTTGACGCCGGACGCACCGCTCAGCCTTTTGAGGTGGTTGCACCACTCTCCCAGAAACGAAGTGGATCGGTCGGCGCCGCCCTAGCCGACGTTTCCTTCGGACCATTCCGCCTGCTTCCGACGCAGTTTCTTCTGCTCGAAGAAGACAAACCCGTGTGCCTCGGAAGTCGTGCTCTGGAGATCCTGATTGCTCTGCTTGAACGCCGCGGTGAGCTGGTCAGCAAGCAGGACTTGATGGCCCGGGTCTGGCCCAACGTCTTTGTCGAGCCTGCGAACCTCACGGTCCATATGTCCGCGCTGCGTCGCGCGCTGCGTGACGGTCGGGACGGGCATCGGTTCATCGTCAACATCCCCGGCCGCGGCTACTGTTTCGTCGCCTCTGTCGATGTGTCGGGACACGAGAACTGAGCGCGAGTGGTGAAGCATCTGCAGAGGCACGACCGTGATCGCGACAATGTCAGAGCAGCCGCACACAGTAGCGAAAATTCCGGTCAGCTCCTGGAGCTTCGCCATTCGCGTTTGGCTGGCTACGATCATCGCCTTGTTCGTGAGCTTTTGGCTGCAGCTCGAATCGCCGACGACTGCCGCGCTTACGATTGCTGTTCTCGCCGAACCAACCCGCGGCCAGGCGTTGGACAAGGCAGGTTTTCGATTGCTCGCCACTGTGGTGGGCGTAACGGTGTCAATCGCAATCACAGGCCTCTTCTCGCAGGCGCGAGATCTGATACTCCTGGCGTTCGCGGCGTGGCTTGGCATTTGCGTCTTTGTGGCAAAGCTCTTGGACGGCTATCGGGCTTATGCAGCGGTGCTGTCCGGATATACTGTCGCATTTATTGCGACACAGCAGATCGACAATCCGCAGCACGTGTTTGAATCCGGTATGGCGCGTGGCGCCGCAATCGTGGTCGGCATTTTTTCGATCGCCGTGATGAACACGTTCATGTTTGCTCCAGACCGTCAACCGCGCATGGTCGCGCAGTTGGCGGCGATCCATCGCCGCATCCGCGTCTATGCAAGCGCTGCCTTCCGCGGCGAACCAGACAACTCGATGACATTCCTGACGCTACTGCGAGAAATTGTGGCGCTGCGGCCGGAGATCGCAAGCCTGGCGCCGGAGTCGAGCAGCGGCTCGGTCAGGAGCGCTGCCGCCCGCAGCGCCGCGGTCTCGCTAATCGCCGAATTACAGGCTGCGCGGACCTTGAGCAGCGGTTCTGCTCGCGAGAACGCTCGAACGGAAGTTTCGGCACGGAACGAGTTTGTTCGACGGGACGAAGATGTTCGACAAGAACTGATCGCTCTGAGATCAGTCAAGTGGCCGCTGCGATTGTGGCGTGCACCCTTGTATCGCTCCTATCGAATTGCCGCCGAAAGCGGTCTCCGTGCCTCTCTATGGTTTGCAATCGCCTCGGCCTTCTACGTTTGGGTCGGGTGGCCTGCGGCGAGCGTTTCTCTGTCCTTCGTGGCGCTGATGGTCGGATTGGGGGCCACAACTCCGAACCCGCGCGGCTTCACCGCGGTTGCGCTTGTTGCTGCGCCGATCGCAATTGTTCTGACCGGTATACTCGAGTTCATCATCCTCGATGGCGCCGACGCCTTCCCCCTGCTGGCTATCGGTCTTGCTCCCCTCGTGGTCGGCGCAGCACTCCTCATCACCTCTAAAAATCTTCTGTGGTCATCACTTGGTCGCGCCATTCTACCTTTCACCATGCTCATCCTGGCGCCGAGTAATCCACAGACCTACAATCCGCAGGCGTTCCTCTTCACCTCTGTGTTCATTGTCGCGGCAGCCGTGTTCCTGTTCGCAACGCAAACACTGATTCCTCCCGTACCCGATGACAAACGCAGGAAGCAGCTTCTGGCGGAGGTCCGCCGCGAGCTGCAGGAGCCGTTCTTGCGGAATGGAGAGGCGTTGGAAGAAGCAACGTTCCGGGACGCTTCGCGGATAGGGCAATTTCTCGCCGCTGGGGGAGAACAGGACAGTCGCGCCCTCGCAGAAATGCTCTCTTGTTTCGATCAATCAGCAATATTCCGGCTTTGCGATGCGAAGCTGATGCAATTCGCCGATGGGCCACTTGCAGACGAAGTACGCGGGGCGATCGCCAAGCGAGATGCGGCCACCCTGCGCGCTATCGCGCACAGGCTTCGTGAACGGGCTACGCACAACGACTCGATCCAGGCAGAAATTGCGGCGTGCCTTTCCCTGACAAGCAACATCTTCGATCGGAGCCAAAATCGCGATTTGTCGGAGGCAACCTGATGGCGCACACCTTTGCAGAGCTGGTGGTCGGAGGCGTCTTGTTAGCGCCGTTTGTAACCTACCTGGTGGTAGCTCTTGTCGTCATCCTCGCACTCCGACCGCTTCTGCATGTCGTCGGCTTTGCGAAGGTGTTCAGTCACGCCGCAATCGCTGAGCTGAGCCTATATGTGACGGTTCTCGGCCTATTGATTCTGTTATTCTAGAGGAGGGCGCCATGGATTCTGTCGTTTATGATGAGGCTGTTCGGGAAGTCCCGATGCAGGAAAGCCTGGCGCGCTCGTCGTCGGTTGAGGCCGAGGAACCGGTTCATCAAACGAACCAGTTCGACGGGATCGCCCTAAGGGTATCGGAAGGGTACCCGGATGACGAACAGATCGTCCTGCCTCCACGTAAATCAAAGCCACCGCGGCGAAGTCATGGCTCGCGAACCGTGCGGCATCTGTTGCGCAAGCTGGCGACGGTCGGGATCGCCGCCGTTGCAGCGATCGCCGCTCTCGTGACTTGGGACCAGTACAATGCCGGACCATGGACGCGCGACGGGCGCGTGCGGGTGCAGGTCGCGAGCGTCGCGCCGGAGATTTCCGGAAGAATCAAGGAGCTGGGAATCGTGGACAATCAGTTCGTTCACAAAGGCGACCTTTTATACGTCATCGACCCCTTCGATTTCGACGTTGCGCTCCGCACCAACAAGGCGGTCTTGCAGCAAAGGATGGCGGACCGCAACGTGAAGGATTTGCAGTCCGAACGTCGGCGACGTTTGTCGGATCTGGCGAGCAGCACCGAAGAGAAGCAGGTCTACGAGGGAAATGCGCTACAGGCGAAGGCGGCCGTCGAGTCGGCTCAGGAGCAAGTCCGGCAGGCGGAGATCAATCTGCAGCGTACCGAAGTGCGCAGCCCGGTGAATGGGATTGTCACGAACCTCCTGCTTCGAGAGGGAGACTACGCGCATCAAGGCGCCGCCAATATTTCGATCATCGATAGGGACAGCTATTGGGTCGACGGCTATTTCGAGGAAACAAAGCTGGCCCGGCTGTGCGTGGGTGACCGTGCTGAGGCCAAGCTGATGGGCTACTCTGAGCCCGTCATAGGTCACGTCGCAACGGTGACGCGTGGCGTCAGCGTTTCCAATGCAGCGGCTGCGACACAGGGGCTGCCCAACGTCGATCCGGTCTACACCTGGGTACGGCTGGCCCAGCGAGTGCCGGTCCGGATCGCGATCGATTACGTGCCTGCCGGTGTGCCTTTGGTGTCGGGTTTGACCGCAACGGTCACGATCCGGGACGGCCAGGACGGCGGGAGCGGGACGCGTTTGCAAAGAATCCGCGCGGAACTCGAGACCAGCTTCTTCGGATTGATCGGCGAAGCTTCGGTGCGGCCGGGCTGCATTCCGAGCCCTTCATCTCCGTAGTCCAGAAAGCGGCTATTGCAGCGCACGTGACCGTGTCAGCTCTCCGCCGAGTGTGGTGCTGCCTCTCTCGCTAAGAGAGGTGGCACCTCTGCCGATTCTGAAATCGTCACTCTCGTTTTCTTTAAGCCAAGGTTTATGTGGGACAACCACAGCCGTACTTGAAACGACCCGCGTGCAATAGAACGTAGACCTGAAGAATGTGAGTCTCCTCGCAACAACTCGCTTTATGGAGTGCGCCGATGAGGAGAATCGCTGTTCTCATAGTTTCAGCCGCGATTAACGCATCTACGATTCCTGCGGTCGCGGCGGGCTGCGCTTCAAACAACGACGACTCTTGCGCTCGCTTGGCGACGGTACAAAGCCAACTCGACAACGCCACCGACAAAGAGAAGCGCTGTCGCGCTTACGCCGCCTCATTTTATGAGTCGGTGATGTTGAGACATGCCGCTGCCAATCGCGTCGACGGCGCGCAAGTGTTGGCTGCAATCGATTCAGTGATCAACGCGTTCAACGACCTGTTGGCGACGAAGTGCGGCGGTTGAGCCTCACTATTCCTCGGAAAGTCGTGATCGGCGAGGTGCTCAAATGATCCTGTTTCCTTTCTTGGCTACCTGGATGTGGTTCCAGATCGCGGCAGCGTCACCCCCTTCATCTTCGTGCCCTCTCCTTGAGGACTCGAGCGACGCGAGCCTCTCGCTGATCCCCATACCATTCAATGGAGACTGAACATGACCCAGGTCTATTTCCACTGCTCCAACACGAAGAAGGTATTCGTCGATCGCCGAGGCGCCATGGTGGATGATCTTGCCGAGGCGCGCGATCATGCGACCCGCGTCGTGCAATGCTTTACCAATGAGAGCAGTCTCGAAGACTGGCGAGACTGGATCTTGCACGTCAGTGACGACCAGGGTGACGAGCTCTTTGTTGTCCCCTTCACGTTCGTGCTCGGCAAGCCGCACTGAGGTCCTCATGACAGTTCAGTCACTCTCCAATAGCGCGCTGTATTGCTCGTTCTGCGGCAAGAGCCAGCACGAAGTCAGCAAGCTGATCGCGGGTCCCACGGTCTTCATTTGTGACGAGTGCGTCGAGCTCTGCATGGATATCATCCGTGAGGAGAACAAGTCCTCGCTGGTGAAGTCGCGCGACGGTATTCCGACGCCGAAGGAAATCTGCAAGGTGCTGGACGACTACGTGATCGGCCAGAGCCATGCGAAGAAGGTTCTCTCGGTCGCGGTGCACAACCACTACAAGCGCCTCAACCACCAGACCAAGCACAACGACGTCGAGCTCGCGAAGTCGAACATCCTGCTGATCGGTCCGACCGGCGCGGGCAAGACGCTGCTCGCGCAGACGCTCGCCCGCATCCTGGACGTGCCCTTCACGATGGCCGACGCGACGACGCTGACCGAAGCCGGCTACGTCGGTGAGGACGTCGAGAACATCATCCTGAAGCTGCTCCAGGCCGCCGACTACGATGTCGAGCGCGCGCAGCGCGGCATCGTCTACATCGACGAGATCGACAAGATCAGCCGCAAGTCCGACAACCCGTCGATCACCCGAGACGTGTCGGGTGAGGGCGTGCAGCAGGCGCTGCTGAAGATCATGGAAGGCACGGTGGCTTCGGTCCCGCCGCAGGGCGGCCGCAAGCATCCGCAGCAGGAGTTCCTGCAAGTGGACACCACCAACATCCTGTTCATCTGCGGCGGTGCGTTCGCCGGCCTCGAGAAGATCATCTCGGCGCGCGGCCGGTCGACCTCGATCGGCTTCGGTGCCTCGGTGATCGCACCGGAAGATCGCCGCACCGGCGAGATCTTCCGCCACGTCGAGCCTGACGATCTCGTCAAGTACGGCCTCATCCCTGAGTTCGTCGGCCGTCTGCCGGTCGTTGCGACGCTCGAGGACCTTGACGAGACCTCGCTGAAGAAGATTCTGACCGACCCGAAGAACGCGCTGGTCAAGCAGTATCAGCGCCTGTTCGAGATGGAGAACATCGAGCTGACCTTCGCCGATGAGGCGCTTGGCGCGGTTGCCCGCAAGGCGATCGAGCGCAAGACCGGCGCGCGCGGACTGCGCTCGATCCTCGAGGCGATCCTGCTCGAGACCATGTTCGATCTGCCGGGCCTGGAAGGTGTGGAAGAGGTCGTGATCTCCCGCGAGGTCGTGGAAGGCACGGCGCGTCCGCTCTACATCCACGCCGATCGCTCCGATCGCGCCGTGGAAGGTAGCGCCCTGGCATGCTGACTCGACCGAACTAATCGAAGGCTGTCTCCGAATATCCGAAGGGATTTTCTCGTGATCAAGATCATCGCCGTGCTCTGCAGTCTTGCTGCTCCGGCAAGTTGCCACGAGCAGACCGTCACCACTTCTGACTTCGCTGATGTCTCCATGCAGTCCTGTCTAATGGGCGCGCCGCAGCTCGCTGCGTGGATGAATCAGCATCCGACCGAACGTCTTGCGGCGTGGCGCTGCGTGATCGGTCAAAGGGAGGGCAGGGGAGCTTAGGGAACATCCTGCGCAGCTAAATGCCGCGCTGCCATGTCGGTCCCATCGATCTGCCATAAGCGGGTCGACCTTCGACTGAACGTGCAGGAGCTGGCGGCTTATCGGAATGCAGCACTAACCTCATCGATGGCCAGCCTTGTCCGCAGGGGGAAATGCCCCATGCCCGGAAGAAGGGGCATCTCCGCGTGCAGTCGTTCGGCGAACTCTACTCCCATCTCCCCGTTGATGTAGAGATCTTTCTCGCCACAAATAACCTTCAGGGGCGTCTTGAGCTAGGCAAATTTCGATTCGAAGTGATCCTGGTCTCGCGTAAAGTGCGAGTAGTAGTGGGAGAGCGCATCTGCCGATGTCATCGCTCCCCGGATCCATCCTCGGAAAATGTCGTCCTTGAACTCACGCGCAACTTCAAAATGCTCTTCCTCGGGCAAACCTCTGCAGGATTTCGTTGCGATTGCTGCTCAGGTTGTCGCGGACCCGATCCAGGCACGACCGCGATCATTCCGCCTGCACCTGCACCGGCGAGCCCGGGCCGTCGACCATACCGGGCGCGATCACCAGATAGCGGCGCTGGACCTTGTCACCACCGCGCACGAGCTGCCGGATCGGTCCGATCGCAGTGACGACCGCCGCGCCCGCCGGATTGGTCATGAAGCCCTGCAGAGGCTGCAGCGCACCGCCGCCTGACGCCTCGTTCGCCAGCGCCAGCACGTAGGGCTTGCCGGGCTCAAGCCCGGTGACCGAAGCCTCGAGCACTTGCACCAGGCCTTGGTCGGAGAGCGAGACGCTAGTGGGCGCCTGGTCCGGTTTCTGCCCGGGCGGCGCGAGCCACAGCTGCGTCGACATCCCGGCTACGCCGAGTGGCTGCAGGTTCTCCGTTCCCGCACGATCAGGGGTTGCAGGCATCATCGTCATCGCGGCGTTGTCGCTCACGCTCATCATCGAGCTGGCATTTGGCACGTAGACCACCGCCTGCGCCGCCTGTCCGATCGGGCTCGTCGCGATCACCTTGTTCGTCAGCGTATCGATCGCGGCGATGCGGTCCTCGTTCTCGAGACCGACATAGACCCGCGTGCCGTCACCGGACGGCCAGACGCCGTGGGGCAGCTTGCCGACCGGAATGGTTGCCACCTTCGAGAAGTCGTTGGTGCGATAAACCTGGACCTCGTTGAGGCCGCCGATCGTGACATAGGCGAACATGCCGTTGGCGTTGCGCACGATGTTGACGTGGTTTGTGATCGGCCCCGTGTCGATCGTCTTCAAGAGCGCGAATGGCGGCTGGGCATCGAACACCTCGACCTTGCCGGTGTCTTTCAACGTGAACCAAACCTGGGCACCATCCGGTGTGGCGGCAATGTTCGGACAAAACGGACTCGCCTGCGGGACCTTGCCGACGATCTTGTGGTCGGCGACAGTGATAACTGCGGTCTCGGGCGTGAACGACGAGCAGACATAGCCGTACTTCCCGTCCGGCGAAAAGATCGTCATGCCCGGTCCGTTTGCCACAACGATCCGCGTCTTTTCCTGGTAGGTCGTGCCGTCGAGTACCGCGACATAGTTCTCGCCCCGCACCACCACCCAGACTTCATTGCCGTCCGGCGTGAAGAACGCCTCGTGCGGCGAGCGCCCGACGTAGGTGACGTGCTTGACGGTGTTGGTTGCGGTATCGATGAAATTCACGGCGTTCGAGCCGATTGCGACCGCGGCAAGTGTGCGATGATCGGGCGAAAAACCCAAGCCGTGCACCAGCAACTGGCCGCGATAGAGTGGGCTGAAGCTCGCCGGCAGCGGATCGCCGAGCCGGATAACGCCGAGCAGCCTGTTGTCGACGGGATCGGTGACCGAGACTGTGTTCGAGAACTGCTCGGCGGCGTAGACGCGATCGCGGTGGCTGATCGGGATATCGGGATTGGAGGCAGCGCCCGGGACTTGTCCGGCATCGGCATGTCGCGTCGCCACGAGAACGATCGATACCAGGAGGCTCCCCAGATAAGCGGCGCGTTTCATGTCACGGCTCCACGCTTCGATCGGAGGGTTGGCGCTGATCGACAGCGAGGCGCATCACCGCGATCTCCTGTTGCTGAGTCACGATGATCTCCTGGGCCAACCGCCTGATCTGCGGATTGCGGCCGTGGCGAAGCACGGCAAGCGCCATGTCGATGGCACCCTGATGATGCGGCACCATCATCGCAACAAAATCGGCATCAACGTCGCCGGTCGGCTTCACCGCCATATCGCCCATCATTCTTTTCATGGCGGTGATGGTCTCGGCCAGGAAGGAAGCTTCTGCACCAACGTCGGAGGTAGGCCTCGCGCAAATCTCCGGATGTGACGCCGGAAGCGATTGGGCGGACGCGAAGAAGATAGTTCCAACGGTGCACACGACCGCGAGCGTGGTCACCGTGAGCATGGCCGAACCGCGAGTGAGCGAATTCATCCCGACCTCCCGAGTTCATTTTCAAATCGTCACGGCGCAAGCCTGGCTCAGTGGCCATTCGGCGAAAACGTCCTTTAGTCACGTTGCCGTCATGTAGAGGGCGGCGCGACGGAGCAGCCACTGCACCGGGCGCGCCGGATCAGCTCTCGCGCGTCATGCGTAATACGACCGGGATCGTGGCAGCGCCTGGTCAGATGCAAAAAAAGTCGGCGAGGATAGCTTCACTGCATCCCTCCCTGCAACACCAAAGCTAGTCCAATTCCTGGCGGTAAGGGGTCACGATTTCGTTTCATGGCACTTTTCGGACGTCGTCGGTCCGAGGAATATTCGGTAGGTCGCCTGTCCCGATAAACTCTATCTCTCGATGTTTGCTGGACGGAAGCTTCGCGCGCTGCCCTTCCCTTTTTGACGATTCGCAGCATCGTTCGAAATCACCTGAAGAAATGCCTGCTCCGCGCGGCTGACGTATCGCTCCTTGTGTCGAAGGGCGACGAAGCGGCGATGCAGAAGAGGAAATTTGACGGGAACGAGGTTGCCTGCCTTGATCGAATTCGCAACCACCAATCTGGATATCACGGTGACCCCGGCGCCAGCCTCGGCCGCGGCGCGAACCGCTTCATTCGATGGGAGCACCAGCGCGACGTTGAGATCCTTGCTCGTTAAGCCAAGGCCGGGCAGCGCGCCCTCGAAGACCGATCGCGTACCTGAGCCTGGCTCGCGCAACACCCAAGGTCCGCGCTTCAATTCCTGCGCCGATCGCGGCGTTCTTGCCGTCCAGGGATGGGTTAGCGGCGCAACAAGGATGAGTTCGTCTTCCGCAACGGGAACCATGACGAGGGTTGGATCATCAATTGCCGCTTCGACCAAGCCGAGATCGGCGCTGCCTTCGCGAACCATGGCTGCGACATTTTCCGAGTTGCCAATCGTCGTGCTGACGATGACGCCGGGATATCGCAACCGATAGCTCTGGATCGCCACAGGCAGCCAATAGTTCGCCGCGGTTTGACTCGCAGCCAGCGCCAACGAGCCTTGCGTGAGGTCGGCAAGGTCGGTCAACACCTTCGCGGCGGCGGACGCACGGGCAAGCACCGCCTTTGCTTCCTTCAGGAATAGCCGCCCCGCCTCCGTCAGCGCAATCCTACGACCGATCCGATCGAACAGCTTGGTCGCGTATCGCTCTTCGAGCGCGGCGACTGCGGCGCTCGTCGCCGATTGGGTCAGATTAAGCTGGTGCGCGCCTCGGGTGACGTGCTCGCATTCAGCCACGGCAACAAAAATGCGAAGCTGCTCAAGGGTCATCCGGCAATCCTGTTCCATCACCCAAAACCAACGCTCATTCCGAACAAGCGCGATAGGAAAAAATCTGTCTCGTTCAGCGGTGGCATTTCCGGTGGCCTCGCCGTGCTGGAGTTTAATCGATTTTATCGATTAAAACATCAAAAATTACTCGTTGGATCGATCGCTGGTCATGCGCCATCTTCGCTCGCATCGAAGCCGGACGAAGGAAACCTCGTCCAGGTCGGACCAACACCCAGCGAGATTGACCAATGGATACGACCAGGAAGTCCGAAGAAATCAACCAGCCGCGCCGGCGCTTTTTCAGCACTGCAGCTCTGACGATCGCTGCCGCTCAGTTGGCCTTGAACAGCTTTGCCGAGGCGCAACCAAGCAGAGCGGAGCAGGAAGGTGCGCGCGCGATCAAGGCGGGGACCAACACGTCGTTTGGCCCTTTGAAGCAGATCGACGCTGGCCTTCTGAATGTCGGATACGCAGAAGCTGGTCCCGCCGACGGTCCACCGGTCGTTCTCCTGCATGGCTGGCCCTACGACATTCACAGCTTCGTAGATGTCGCGCCATTGCTGGCGCAGGTCGGCAACCGCGTGATCATTCCCTATCTGCGCGGCTATGGCACGACGCGCTTTCTTTCCAGCGAAACGTTCCGGAACGGCCAGCAAGCGGCGGTCGCGACGGATATCATCGCTCTCTTGGACGCGCTCAAGATCGAGAAGGCGACCCTCGCCGGTTTTGATTGGGGAGCGCGGACTGCCAACATCATCGCCGCGCTCTGGCCGGAGCGCTGCAAGGCCATGGTCTCCGTTAGCGGTTATCTGATCGGCAGCCCAAACATGGTGCCGTTGCCGCCAAAGGCCGAGCTCGCATGGTGGTACCAATATTACTTTGCCACGGAAAATGGCCGGGCCGGCTACGACAAATACCGGCACGAATTTGCGAAGCTCATCTGGCAGCACGCTTCGCCCAAATGGGACTTCGACGAAGCCATATTCGATCGCAGCGCAGCGTCCCTGGATAATCCGGATCAAGTCGCCATCGCAGTCCACAATTATCGCTGGCGAATCGGCCTCGCCAAGGGCGAGCCCCAATACGACGATCTGGACAGGCGACTTGCGGAATCTCCCGTCATCACGGTGCCTACCATCACGATGGAGGGCGACGCCAATGGTGCGCCACATCCGGAGCCGAGTTCCTACGCCAAGAAATTTTCGGGCAAGTACCAGCACCGGACTATCAGGGGCGGCATCGGACACAATCTGCCGCAGGAAGCGCCGCAGGCCTTCGCCAAGGCAATCGTCGAGGTCGCCGAGATCTGACCGGCGTAAGAGAGAACCTGCGGAGCGGACACATCCATCCCGCAGGGCATCGTCCCCAAGCACGATGAGCGTGGCCTAATCATTCAATGGTGCGGCGAAGGTCAACCAATCGTTCGCCACATGACCCAACAAATGGAGAATCGAAATGACCGTTCAAAAATCACGACACCCTGTTCTCGTCTTCGCAACAATGGCGCTCGGCATTGCGCTTGCCTCTTCCCCTGCTCTTGCAGCTCACCCAACGCATGCCGCGGCCAAGTCCCTGGAGCGTCCGCACGCTCAGGTTTACGGGTCGAACAGCATGTTTGCGCCGCGGGCGCTTAGGCTGCAGCCTCAAAATCATGTCGATGATCCATGGGCAGAGCTATGGTTGGGATGACGATGGTTGCGGCGGCGAAATTCTCAACAAGTTCGATGGAATAAGACGCGTCGCGATACGTCTCACGCTCATTGCAACACCACGGAGTTCAGAGTGTATTGGCCATCATTTCAGGGCATCCTGACGACGCTCTCCTGCAAGCTTCTGAGACCGGGTCTCGCCACGGCGATCTTCGGTGCGGCTGACGATGGGCTGCGGTGCAGTCTGGTGGATCAAGCCGCTCCGGAATCATTGAGGTCCATTGCTAACGGGATTCGCAGGCGGGCTCGTCCGATCTAACACTGCGATCGTTCCGCCCTACATTCATCATCAGTACCAGCGTCAACTTCGGCGAGGTCAAAAAGCCGACGCCTGCAGATGCATCTAAACGGCAGACAAGGTCTGCCTGCGATCCCAATTTTCCCGAGTCTCAAAGAGACGACGCCGCTTTGGCGATGAATTCTGCAACGACATCGGGCTGAGAAAGCATCGGCACGTGCGAGCTTTCCAGCACGAGGGTCTCGGCACCCATTCGCTTCGCGGAATCGCGCTCGACTCCAGGAGGAATGGTCTCGTCTTGGGCTGCGACGATGTACCAGTTTGGTTTGGAGCGCCAAGCTGCCTCGGTGACCTTGTCGCCGAAGCACTTCACGGCCGGCGGGCCTTGGGTCGCGTACACGATATCGGCCTCGTCCGACGGAATGTCCTGTACAAAGTGCTTGCGAACCCCCTCGGGAGTCAATGCGACATAGCCTTCGCCGTAAGGCTTGATTTCGGCTGCGCCCGGCGCGGGCGTATAGTCCTTCCACCAATCAGCGAACGACTGACCGCTATCTGGCGCGCCAGCCGCGACATAGACAAGACCCTTCACCTGAGCATGGTTGCCGGCTTCCGTAATGACGGCGCCGCCCCAGGAGTGACCGACCAGGATAACCGGACCTTCCTGCATCCCGATGACTCGGTGAGCAGCAGTGACATCGTCAGCCAAGGAGCTGAGAGGATTTTGAACGGCGATCGCCTTCAGCCCGCGCTTCGTGAGCAACGGAATGACCTTTGCCCAACAAGAACCGTCGGCAAAAGCGCCATGCACAAGAACGATGTTTTTGATTGCCATGATACTACTCCTCCGCGTTGACCGTCATTTCCAAAGCATGCCGACCAATGTGGCGGTCGTGTACCGGCACTATCGAACAGCAGCGAGCATTCGGGCAGTTAAAAAAAGTAAAACGTCGCAGGCCTGGTTCAGGCCGCCTAGTCCGGGCGGCAGGCTTGGCAATGTCCGAGTCATTCGCGGCTGAAGCGATCCAGCAACCTAATTCGGTCACGTCCGCTGTGCCGCCGAAAGCGGAAGTAAGCTGGCATTCGCCAAGCGCGCATCAATCTGCATTGGCTACGCGCCAATGAGCTCCGCGCCTTAGACAGGCGGCTGGAGCTCCGCGAAGACTTTCTTCAGTCTCGGCGCCGCAAAGTCGAGGAAAGCACGGACCTTGATCGGCAGAAACCGGTTGGCTGCGTACACGAGATTAACCGGCAGCGGTGCCGGCTGGTATTCGTCGAGCAAGCTCGTGAGGGCTCCGCGTTCAAGCGCGGTCTGGAAGTGATAGGTGAAGGCGGAGGTAATTCCGATGCCGGCGCACGCGGCGTCGCAGGCGGCCTCGGCGCTGCCGACCACGAGCCGCGCATGCACGGGCACCGCGACCGCCACTTTGTCCTTGAAGAATGTCCAAACATCAGGGGACATGAAGCCTGCATAAGTGATGCAGTCATGCCCGGCGAGATGGTCCGGCGTGCGCGGTGTTCCGTGCGCTGCGAGATAGGCGGGACTGGCGCAAACCATGCGACGCATCGTACCCAGGCGCACCGCCATCAGGCTGCTGTCGGGAAGAGTGCCGATGCGGAGCCCGATGTCGATCTGCTCCTGAAACAGACTCTGCACGCGATCTGCGAGGAGAAGACTGGCCTTGATATCGGGGTAGGCCTTGAGGAAATCCGCCAGGATCGGGATGAGGTAAGCGCGGCCAAGTCCGACCGGAGCTGTCAAGATCAGCTCTCCGGTCGGAGCAGAATATTCGCCGGAGGCGGCGCGCTCGGCCTCGGTCACATCCGCCAGAATGCGCTTACAGGCAGCAAAATAGGAGCTGCCCGCGTCGGTCAAGACCAGTTTGCGGCTCGACCGGTTGAACAGCTTCGTCCGCAGATGGGACTCGAGCTCGGAGACCTTGCGGCTGACTGTTGGCAATGGCGTTTTCAATTGCCGCGCCGCGGCCGACAGGCTGCCGGTTTCGACCACGGCCAGGAAGGTCGACATCGCGTCCAGACGGTCCATCGGCTCCTCTTCCATATTTTGGAAGGATAGCTCTCGATTTTGCCAGATGGCGTCAGATTTCGGAAGGCCTTAGGTGTGGACGGCATAACGGAGAACGTCCATGAGCACCACCAACAAAGGCACCGCCCTCATCACCGGCGCATCGGCAGGCATCGGTGCTATCTACGCCGACCGTCTGGCCAAGCGTGGTTACGACCTGATCCTGGTCGCCCGCGACAAGACTCGTCTCGCCGGCCTGGCGCAACGCTTGAGAAACTCGACCGGCCGCTCCGTCGACACCGTCGCAGCCGACCTCAACGACAAGGCGGATCTCGCCAAGGTCGAGGCGATCCTGCGCGCGAATGCGGACATCACGCTCCTGGTCAACAATGCCGGCGTCGGAGCCACCGCACCGCTACTCAACGCCGATATCGAAAGGATGGACGACATGATCCGTCTCAATGTCGGTGCGCTAACCCGATTGACCTATGCAGCGGCTCCGGGCTTCGTCACGCGCGGCAAGGGCACGATCATCAACATCTCGTCCATCGTCGCGATCTCTCCGGAAACCCTCAATGGCGTTTACGGTGGCAGTAAAGCCTACGTGCTGGCTTTCTCGCTCTCGTTGCACCACGAACTCGCCGAGAAAGGCGTGCGCGTCCAGGCCGTGCTGCCCGGCGCGACCGCGACAGACTTCTGGGACGCCGCCGGCGTGCCGCTCCACCATCTCCCTGCCGCGATCGTGATGTCCGCCGGTGACATGGTCGACGCCGCACTGGCCGGTCTCGACCAGGGCGAGGTCGTCACCATTCCGTCTCTCGCCGACAAGGTCGACTGGGACAGCTACGAGACCGCGCGCCGCATGATGTCCGGCAAGCTCTCAAGCGCGGTCCCGGCTCCCCGATACAACGTCGGCGCCACCACCCCCACGTCGAAGGCTGCTGTCACATCGACGCACTAACCCAACGCCCACCGTAACCAGGAAGTAGAACCAAAGGAGATGCACCCATGAAACGTCTAGTCTTGTTTGCCGCCCTTTCGGCCGCCATCGCAAACGGAGCCGATGTGGCTGCGGCTGCCGAGCTTCCGACTTATGAAAGGGCGGGCTTTCCGATCACCGCGCTCCAGATTTCCATTCTGGGCTCGGCACACGTTCAGGAGACCCCCTCCGTCCCCACGCTGACGCTGCGTGGCATGCCTGCCTCTCCCAATCAGATCGCGGTCTTGACGGCGGGTAAAGGGAGCAAGCCGCAAAGCCCACAACAGAGAGCCGAGGCGACGCGCTAGAGCCCGCCGGATCGGAGGGCAACCAGGGATCGGGAGAGGGCCGTGCAGTTTGATTTCGAAATGCCGGCGATCGCGCTCGAGGATTGGAAAGGAAAGCCATGAACGAGCTATTGGCGAAAGTTCTGGATGCGCATGGCGGCCTTAAGCGCTGGCGCAGCTACGACAAGGTTGAGGCCACCATTGTCAGTGGCGGCGGCTTCTTTCCCTTGAAAGGCGTACTACAGGATGCAAATCCGCGCCGCATGACCGTATGGCTGCACGAGGAGCGATCGTCAGTCGCCCCTTATGGGGCGGCGGATCAGCGGACCATGTTCACTCCCGATCGCATCGCCATCGAGAAGCTCGATGGTGCAGTCGTTGCCGAGCGGCGCATGCCCAGGGATTCCTTTGCCGGGCACCAGATGCATACGCCCTGGGACGCTCTGCACCGTGCCTATTTCAACGGCGAAGCGCTGTGGACCTACCTCGCCACACCCTTTGCCTTTGCAATGGACGGCTTCCACGTCGAGGAGACTGTGCCCTGGCAAGAGAGGGAGGAGACATGGCGAGTGCTGCGTGTCCATTTTCCGGGCTCGATCGAGACGCATTGCCAAGTTCAGGATTTCTTCTTCGACGAAAAATTCGAGCTTCGCCGCCACGATTACAGCGTCAATATCGCCGGCGGCTTTCCCGCCGCACAGCTGATGCTGGAATATACTGAGGCGGGCGGCATTCGCCTGCAGAGCAAGCGTCGCGCATACACGCGCGGTCCCGACCGGCGTCCGATCCTGGATATGCTGATGGTGTCAATCGACATTAGCGAGGTCGCCTTCTCTTAGGCTGCTCTTAAGCAATCTCGGCCGACCCGGATGTCACGCGCTTTTTATCTCTTCGTTACCGCCTGAGGGGCTTCAACGTCGGCGCTAGGGACACCAAGTCTCCATAAGAAATGATGGTCATAATTCAATAGGAGCATGCTATGGGTGAGGTTATTCGATTTGTTTCAAAATCCGAGCGCGAGCGTATCCGCCTCATTCGAGAAGCTCGTGCGATATATGAAAGCGTCTTCCCGTCAGATGCTCCCAACAGCGAGCAGGGCGACCAAAGGCCGGCGGTTCACGCGATCAGTGGCGGGGATCTGCTGTCGTGATCAAGATCATTGCCGTGCTTTGCAGCCTGTCCTCTCCGACAAACTGTTACGAGCAGACCGTCACCACCTCGGACTTCGCTAACGTCTCCGTGCAGTCGTGCCTGATGGGAGCACCGCAGCTTGCCGACTGGATGAAGGAGCATCCGGCCGAGCGCCTTGCCGGATGGCGGTGTGTGATCGGCAAACAGGGAGGCCGGGGAGCTTAGGGTGAAGAGGCGGATCACGTCTCATAACGGGTGTGATCGATGCGCCGGCCTACGCATTCGCTAAGATTTGCTGAGATTTACATTGCTTCACTCGCCCCGACATTCCTTGTCGGATACCAATTTGCCTCGCGGAGACCGACAGCTTCGCAACTGCTTGGCCTCGGCGCCCCCGTCCCTTCGCCGTGGCTCGCCGCGGCCGGTCCTTCCCCTCCCGAGGACCGGCCGCCCCTTCGCAAGGCCTGGATAGGTGACGGCGCCGGATCGGAGAGAGGCACGGCGGCTCGTTGGACCGGGGAAATCCCGATCGCCGAGCACAAACCGGACGGAGATTTTGCTCCATGACCCATGATCATTTCTTTTCCGCCGCGCTTGCTCGCTTACACACTGAACGGCGCTACCGCGTGTTTGCCGATCTCGAGCGCATCGCCGGGCGTTTCCCGTATGCGATATGGCATTCCCCGGACGGCCCGCGCTCGGTCGTGATCTGGTGCTCGAACGACTACCTCGGCATGGGCCAGCATCCTAAGGTGATCGGCGCCATGGTCGAGACCGCGACCCGCATGGGTGCTGGCGCGGGCGGCACCCGCAACATTTCCGGTACCAGCCATCCGCTGGTCGAGCTCGAGCGGGAACTCGCCGACCTGCACGGCAAGGAAGCGGCGCTGGTCTTCACCTCGGGGTACGTCTCCAACGAGACCGGCATCCCGACGATCGCCAAGCTGCTTCCAAACTGCGTAATCCTGTCGGACGCCTGGAACCACAATTCGATGATCGAGGGCGTGCGGCGTGCCGGGGTGGAAAAGAAGATCTGGCGCCACAACGACATCGGTCATCTCGAAGAATTGCTTGCGGCGGAGGCACCTGAGCGGCCGAAGCTGATCGTATTCGAGGCGCTCTACTCGATGGACGGCGACGTCGCACCGGTGAGCCGCATCTGCGATCTCGCGGAGCGCTATGGCGCCATGACCTATATCGATGAGGTCCATTCGGCTGGCATGTACGGTCAGCGCGGTGCCGGCATCGCCGCGAGGGAAGGGGCCTTGCATCGCATCGACGTGGTCGAGGGCACGCTGGCGAAGGCCTTCGGCTGCCTCGGCGGTTACATCGCGGCGAGCGCCGACATCATCGATGCGGTGCGCTCCTATGCGCCGGGATTCATCTTCACCACCGCGCTGCCGCCGGCGGTCTGCGCCGCTGCTACCGCTGCAATCCGGCACCTCAAGACGTCGCAATGGGAACGCGACCGCCATCAGGACCGTGCCGCGCGGGTCAAGGCTGTGCTCAACGCAGCAGGTCTGCCGGTAATGCCAAGTGAGACACACATCGTGCCTGTCATGGTGGGTGATCCGAAGAAGTGCAAGGAAGCGAGCGACCTCCTGCTCGCCGAGCACGACATCTATGCGCAACCGATCAACTATCCGACCGTTCCGCGTGGTACCGAACGGCTGCGCATCACGCCGACGCCCTACCATGATGACGCACTGATCGATGCGCTCGCTGAAGCGCTGGTCGATGTATGGGAACACCTTGGCTTGCCGCTGCGACACCGCGCGCTCGCGGCGGAGTGACTCCCCATCGGGAATTTCGCGAAATGTCTGGGCTCAGCGCCTCAATTTCGCTGCGCGGTCCACTAGCCCGAGCATCGCGCGTTTCCTGAATAGCCACTCCACGTCCCGCGGCCAGAATTGCCCGAGAGCCTGCCCGCGCCGGAGGCGAATTTATCCTGAACGGTCACCGACGCCCGGACTATGCCGGAACGCGCCACGTAGCCTCTGAACCTGACTAGATTTGGATGTGTCACTATTCCATCCGTGATGTTGACCGTGAAATCATAGGTCGCGTCACAAGCGCCTCTTTGCGTCACGAAAATGATGTCCCAGGATCCGTCGTATGCGGAGCGGGCTTGAGCGACGGAGACGAAGGCGACAAGGCAGCCCGCGGCTGCCACACAGGTGAAAAGTTTTTTCATTGTTTGCTCCAAGTTGTCATCGCCCACATGGTGGGCCGCATCGTATCGCGGCAGGTCCGAGTCGGATCAAAAGCGCTTGTCTGAAAGCCGGCCAAGTCTCGGGTGGGCAGACCTAAACTTAGGTGTGCTCTTCTGAGCCATTGGGCTGTACGCGATCGACCTCTGTGCAATGGCTTGCTTCTCCTCTCGTGCCTACGCTCCGGGTGTTAATCGCCCGATCCATCGAGCGGCAAATCGAGGAGTCACAGCGATGAGAATCATGGACGCAACCGCATTGTCAGGTTGGGCTCGCAGGACGGCTGAGTCAGCCTCCGACCTCGCCAGCGTCGTTCGCAACCTGATTCTGGACGTGCGCGACAGTTACCGGCCCGAGCTGCACTACATGCGCGGCCCTGGTCCGAAATGGCGCGCCAAGCATCAGCCCTGGCTGAAATTCGATCCTCTAGCAGTCCCGCCAGGCGGGCAGCACCACGTGTCGCTGTAGGTACGCCGCCGCGACGCGGCCCCGCCCGACTCGATAGTCAGGCCGAGGTTACGGTATCATGCTCATCTCGCGGGCCGAATCCTCGGAGCGCCTCCGCATCTCCGATCCAATCTCCGCTCGCGCTCGTTGGGCGGAAATCCGAGGTTGGATGCTGCTCATTGGCGCGGCTCTTTGCATCGCATTGGTGGCTATGCTGAGCGGTTCGGCGCATGCCGGCGAAGACCGCAAATTGCCAATGAAGTTTAGCTGGGTCGCCTGCCAGCCGAATTGCCGGGGCTGGATCAGCGCTGTCGGCATCGTGACCTCCGCCAGTCCAAGAGATTTCGATGAATTCGCGCGCGGCCGACAGCTCGGCGGCGTGGCCATCGTGCTGGTTTCCAGCGGCGGTTCGGTCAACGACTCGATGGCGCTTGGTCGGCGCTGGCGCAGTCTCGGGGCGCTGACCACCGTCGGCGTCAGCGTTCAGACCAACACCGCGCAGAGCGATCCTGTCAACATGACGCCCGTGGCCTATTGCGAGTCGATGTGCGTGTTCCTGCTTCTGTCGGGCAAGACGCGTTACGTGCCAGAGACTGCCCATGTTCGCGTGCATCAGATATGGATGGGCGACCGCGCCAACGACGCCAGGGCCGCGAGCTACAGCGCAGATGATCTAACAATCGTGGAACGCGATATCGGGCGTCTCGCCAAATACACCTTCGAGATGGGTGGCGCGGGCGACCTGTTGTCGCTTTCGTTGAACGTGCCGCCCTGGGAGGATCTGCATGAGCTGTCACGGGACGAGTTGCGACTGATCAATCTCGTCAACACCAATATGGTTGACCAGCCGGTCAGCCCCAGCGCCGCGGCGGTCGAATTCAAGCCCAAGCCAGTGCAAGAGCGCTTCACAAGCGGTGCCGTTGCGACTGAAACATATTCGGAGGCGGCGAAATCGATCAACTCGGCTGAACCCGCCGGGCGGATGGGCGGCGTGAGGGCGGCAGCTGTCGTGCCCTGGCAAGAGTAGCACGCAGCCCGCAAACCCTAGTGAATCTTGATCACTTCCAGAGGAAGTCGCAACTCTGCGGCCCGCTCGTCGCGATCCTTTTTCCGGAACTCGTTCTCGCGCCGCTCGAAATCAACTAGCTCCTTGTGAGCCGCTTCAAGAAGGCGGTCACGTGGCGTCGTTCCTGGTTGATCGCGTTCCGTCATATTTTGCCCCGTCTCCTTATACCTAACCTAAGTCATGAGGTCGGGCCCGCAAAGGCTCAGTGACGTAAGATTACGGATTTATGACGGCGATCAGAGGAAATCCTTGCCCTGTGCAGGGCTTCGTTCGCGGTCCGTTCGGTGGGATCATCCCCTTGAGGACTCGAGGAAGCTTCGCCGGGAGAGAGACTGCGGGCCTGGCGAGTTCGGAAGTGTTGGGCGGCGGTGCGCGATAATAAGGGCCCAGCGCGGCGGTGTTGGAGACTCTGGGGGCGGCGTCATCTCTTGCTACCGCAATCAGCGAGCCTCCCGGCACATTCAAACTGCACTCCGACGACGGGCATCGCGAATTTCAGTCCTCGAATGGGACGTCAGAAGTTTTTCGACGCAATCGGTGCAGACCGAACATCGCCCGGACCCGTTAGCAAGGATCGTGGGATCCGCAAAAAACGCCCTTGCTGATGCTCTGCGCTGTTTGGGCTCCTGCGCTCAGAACCGCTCGAAGCCGAACGACGAGTTCGCAAGCTCGCTTGCCGTCCACGGCGATACTGTTGAGGATCTCTCGCACTTCTTCCAGATCCGGCGGTTGAACGCGCAACCATCGTGACCCAGCCTGTGCACCCATGACCATCGCCGCGATCGCGTCGATGATCTCGTGCAGCTCTGCATCAAAGGGCCGCGCGATATTCGCCGGTGTCTGCAAGGGTGTTTCGTCTTCGGCGCTTACCCTTTCCTCTAACGGGATGTCGCGTTGGACTATTGGTTGTGTGATAGTCATCGGCGTGCTCCGAAGTTTAGTCCTTGAACTGCCATTGGACGTCAGGTTGCGGTCGTTGCCTTGCTTGCGATCGCCTGCAATGCGGCAGCCATGGCGTTGACGGTCGTATCGTTTGCACCGTCCACGCCATGGTGGTGCGCAAGAAACGCTGGATCGTTGTAAGACAACCACGTGGTGCCCGATGCGTCCTGCCAGACCAGGGTCTTCAGCGGCAGATCTATGCCGATCATCTGATTCGACTGCATCAGCGGTGTGCCGGTCTTTGCATGGCCGAAGATCAAGAGTTCCGTGGGCCGCAGCGGGAGCCCCGCGGCGGTCGCGCCCGCGGCGTGATCAATATGGGCAAAGACGGTCATTCCCCTGGCGCGGACCTCGGCCTCGAACCGATTCATCGTTTCCTCGGGTCCGTTGCGACTTTCGATCGTAATCAATCCATTTGTGGTCATGGCTTTGCGGCCCAGAGAATGTTCGATGACTGACCCTATCCTCACGGACTGCATTTCTCCTTGAGCCAGTTCTGAAAAGTCCTGAAAAGCACTGTGCGGGAACCGCAGATTGTCCGGCAAAGCCGTCCGAAATGGCCTTAAAATGCCCGAAAGGAGTACAGATGCGAGGCCAGGACCGACAGCCCGTTTACAGGTCGGGCGCTTGGGAAATCGATCTCGCTCGCCGCGAGATGCGGCTGAACGGCGTTCCGGCTGACCTTGGGAGTCGGGCGTTTGAAATCCTTGAGACGCTGGTCCAGTCGGCGGGCGAGCTGATCGATAAGTACGATTTGATGAATCGTGTGTGGCCCGGAGCAGCGGTTGAGGAAAATACGCTGCAAGCTCAAATCTCCGCCATACGCAAAGCGTTGGGTCCCGACCGGGGACTCCTGAAAACGATCGCGGGTCGCGGCTACCGATTGCTGGGAGATTGGGTCATTCAGCAGGAGGCCGTCGCCGCGGTGGGCATGCCGACTACCGAACCAATTCAAAGCCATGTAACAAATCTCACGGCCCCAACCAATGCATTGATCGGCAGAGCGGCTGCCGAAATCCAGCTATCGGAGCTCCTTTCGACCTATCGAATGGTCACCATGACGGGACCAGGGGGTATCGGAAAGAGTGTCCTCGCGCATGCGGTTGCGCGCAGCCTGCTCGCGACTTTCGGAGGCGATGGTCTGCTCGTGGAACTGGCCTCGCTATCGGACCCCGCGATGGTGCCGCTCGTGGTCGCGGCAGTTCTAGGCCTCACGCAACGTGGCGACGAGGTTTCCGTCGAAACGATCACGCGTGAAATTGGTACAAAGAAACTTCTGTTGGTGCTGGATAATTGCGAGCATCTCATCGAAGGGGCTGCGAGGCTGGCGGAAGCGCTCGTACGTTCCTGTCCAAATACAACGATACTGGCGACGAGCCGCGAGGTACTGCGCATCGATGGCGAGTACGTCTATCGCGTTCCTCCACTCGATATTCCGGGACAAGAGAAAGGTGGAGATCGGGATGTCCTCGGATATAGCGCAGTGCAGCTTCTGGTGGCGAGGACAAAGGCGTTGAATGCCGACTTCTCGCCGAGCGCGGAAAATCTTCAACTAGTCGCGTCGATTTCTCGTCAGCTCGATGGCATCCCACTTGCCATCGAATTCGCGGCGGCCCGCATCGCGACGCTTGGATTGCAGCAGGTCGCGGCGCGCCTGCACGATCGCTTCAATCTCCTGACCAGCGGCTTTCGAACGGCACTGCCGCGGCATCAGACTCTGCTCGCGACCCTCGACTGGAGTTATGAGTTGCTTTCGGAGACCGAGGCCCGAGTGCTACGCCACCTCGCGGTATTCAATGGCAATTTTTCCCTCGATGCTGCTGCCGCGGTGACGGCAGATATGGACGCGACGGCCGCAGACATGCTGGCTGGACTGGTCGTTAAGTCGCTCGTCGCCGCAGACTTTCAAGCCGGGGACGATCACTATCGTCTCCTGGACACGACGCGCGCCTACGCGCTCGAGAAACTGCGGGCTGTGGGCGAGTATCGGGAAGCCGCACGTCGTCATGCGGAATATTTCCGGGCTGCCCTCCTTCGGGCCGAAGCCGAGAGTAATTCCTTGCCGCAAGCCGATTGGCAGAAACGCTACGGCCGATATCTCGGCAATGTCCGTGCGGGCCTCGACTGGGCATTCTCTGCGGACGGCGATTTGCAGGTCGGCGCTGCGTTGACTGCCGCGGCAGTACCTTTATGGGTCCACCTGTCACTGTTCGGCGAATGTCGCGAGCGTACCGAATTGGCGCTCGCGCGGCTGGATGATGGCGCTACCGGCGCAACACGCCTGCGCATGCAGCTCTCGGCGGCGTTAGGCTGGTCGCTGACCTACAGCCAGGGACGTGCGAGAGAGACGGGTCCGGCCCTGGCGAACACCCTCGAATTGGCGGAACGGCTCGACGACAAGGACTATCGCCTGCGTGCGCTGTGGGGCCTGTGTGTCGATCAGTTCAACAATGGCGAATTTCTCAAGGCGCTCGAATTCGCTCAGCGCTTCACCAGGGCGGCAGAGGACACGGCCGATCCGACCGACTCGATGCTGGGCGATCGCCTTCTCGCCGTCTCGCTGCACTTTCTCGGAAACCAGAAGGATGCCCGCAATCACATCGATCGAGTGGATGTGTCTCTCGATCGCCTGGTAGGAAGGCCCAGGATTTTCCCCCTCGATCTTCGCATCTCGACGCACTATTTCCGTGCCCGCATCCTGTGGCTGCAGGGTTTTGCGGGTCAGGCGCTACGGCTTGTCGAGCGCAACATCGAGGAGGGGCGCGCGAACGGCCACGCCTTGACTTTCTGTAGTGTGCTGGGACAGGCCGCGTGCCCGATCGCTTTTTGGGCCGGCGATCTCGACGCGGCGGAGCACTACGGTGACGTGTTGTTCGAGCACACCGAACGCCACGCGATACGACTATGGCGGCTTTGGGCTGGTTGTTTCAGGGGGATGGTCATGGCGAAACGGGGTAACGTCGACGCCGGACTGGCGCTCTTGCGCAGTGAAATCGGTCGTGCGGGTGACGCCAGGCTCCTGCCGCGCTTCCTGCTTCCGCTGGGCGAGCTCGCGGTCTGTCTCGGTGAAGCAAATGAAATCGATAACGGACTTGCAGCGGTCGATGAAGCCTTGGCGCGCTGCAAAGCCAGGCACGAAGAGTGGTACGTCCCGGAGTTGTTGCGCATCAAAGGCGAACTGATCCTGAAGGGGTCACCACACCGATCCGCCTCGTCAGCAGAAGCATACTTCTCCGACGCGCTCCATCTGGCAAGGCAGCAGGGCGCGCTCTTCTGGGAGTTGCGAAATGCAGTTAGCCTCGCGCGTCTCTGCGCTGCACAGGACAGGAAGGCCGAGGCGAGGCAAATCATTGCACAGGTATGCGAGACGCGCGGAGACAGCCTCCAGATTGCCGACGCTCGCGAGGCAAGAGCGCTGCTTGATGGACTTGATACCAAGTAACGATCGGGCAACGTCGGGTTCGAGGTTTTCCGCCAAGCCTCGGCAAAACTCGCCCGACATGGAGCGGTTGTGCCGGCAAGCTAGACGGGCGCATTCGCGCTGTCAGGCGCTTCGTGGGGAATGGGAGACCAGCAGCTCTTGGGGGAAAGCGGACACTAGGCCGGACCCGCAAGCTGGCATTCTCAGATCACGGGACTGATAGCGCTCTCAAAGGAGAGTCAGCGTTGTTGTCCATCCGCAACGGCGTCACTCAACAAGAACCTTTGTAGCACCGGCACTCGTTTCGAAAGCAACAGGCCGCGACCGTTCGCCGCATTCGATTGCAATTCGGTTGGACAGGGGCGTGTGATGGCGGCTTGAGCATGATCAGGCAAAGCACAGCCGTTTTGGGAAAGACGTCGAACCTGTTGAGCGGGTAGAACGTGCGCCGAACGCTCAACGAAATGCCCCTCAACGGTGAGGACAGATCCATGGGCAGCAAGCCAATCCTGCGCGATCGTTCGCAGAACAATCACCCAGACAGGTCCCAGCCACAGCAAAGCGATATCCCGATCGGCGAGTGTCCGCATGCCGATGCGGAAATGACACGCGTGCTCAAGATGGTGCCACTGCGCATGGCTTCAGACCCATCCAGCGGCGTGATCACCTTCTGGAGGCATGATCCCCTGCACGACGTCGTCCGGCCCATGGCCGACCACGTCATCATGACGTTCCCTGCCGAGCCGGTGAAGTTCGAGCGCCGTGACGGTAGAGCGTTTGTGCACGGAATGACGCGTCCCGGGGCCGTGACGGTCATTCCGGCCGGTTCAACTTCACGATGGGACATCTACCAGCCTTTGAGTGTCCTTCAGCTCTATCTTCCGCAGACAACGCTCAATCGCGTTGCCCACGAAGCCGGCACAACCGCGCCCGGCGACCTTGTCGAGCGAACTGCACATCCTGACCCCATCACATCCCGCCTGCTCCTGAGCGCGGCCGACGCCCTGGAAGGCTGTGCAGCGCTGGATACGCTGTTCAGACACCAGCTGACGGATCTTCTGGCTACGCGCCTGCTCACGGCGTACGGCGGCTCACCCGCAACGATCCAGCCGGTCATGGGCGGACTGTCGCCCAAGGTGCTGGGTCGCGCTCTCGAACGCCTGCGTTCGGACAGCGATGCGGACCTATCGCTTGCCGCGCTGGCTTCGGATGCAGGCTTGTCGCGCTTCCACTTCTGCCGCGCTTTCAAGGAAAGTACCGGGCTGTCGCCGCATGCCTGGCTGCGCCAGCACCGGCTCGAGCAAGCCAAGAGCATGCTGCGTGACACCGACGTGTCGGTGGTCTCGGTCGCAGTAGCGCTCGGCTATTCCTCCCAGACCGCCTTCGCCGCAGCGTTCAGAAAGCTGACCGGTGAAACGCCGAGCGACTGGCGAAGACGCATGCGGTGAACACCTTTTTGCGCCGACGCTGGGCTGGTGAATGGCAAAGGCGAGGTGCTTACAAAAAGGAACAAGAGATGAAAACATTTCTCAGCATCGGAGCGGGCCCGGGAATGGGCTTCGCGACCGCCGAACGCTTTGCCAGAGAGGGTTTCCAAGTGGTTTTGGCCGCTCGAAACGTCGCTAAGACACAGGAGTTGACAGAAAGACTAATAAACAGGGGGTACAAGGCCAACGCTCGCAAAGCGGACGCAGGCGATCCGAGGAGCGTCGCGGAACTGATCGCTGAGGTTCAGCAGCAGCACGGCTCAATCGACGTCTTGCACTACAATGCCGCATCCGCGCGCAAGGCGACCCTCTCTGAACAGTCGCGCGACAGCTTCAACAGTGATCTTGCCGTGAACATCGGAGGGGCGCTTGTCGCTGCTCAGGCGGTCGCTCCGAAGATGGGGGAGCAGGGGTCCGGTGCGATCCTGTTGACGGGAGGTGGCTTCGCGCTCGCTCCCAGCCCGGACTATCTCTCGGTCAGCATCGGCAAGGCCGGGATTCGTGCTTTGGCTCGCGGACTTTTCGAATCGTTCCGAGAAAAGGGAATTCACGTCGCGACGGTGACCGTCTGTACCTTTGTTTCCCCGGACTCGCAGGAGGCCTCATCGGTGGCCGAACAGTTTTGGCAGCTGTACAGCCAGCCGAAGGACTCCTGGACCGTCGAAGCGAGCTACCCCCCTGCGAGCGCATGACAGGAAGGCGATTCCAGGTGTTGCGACATCACCACTAAGGCCTGCCGGCAAGAGGCCAACACATCGCGACGTAGGATCACGCGAGAGCGGTCGCACAAGCCGGGATCATGCGGGCAACCCCGCGTTCCGAAGGCCCTCCAACACAAGCGTCGAGTTTGTTTGGCCGCCCCGGGCGATCCAAGCCGATATCGTGAAGTCGGGATCGACTTCGAGCAACTGCGCCGCCGCCTCGCGAGCTTCAGCGTCACGCCCGAGATGGGCTAAAGCGGACGTGAGGCAACAGTGAGCCCCCGAAAAGGAGGGGCACTGACGAAGGGCTCTCTTCCCTGCGGCGATAGCCTCGTCAAAGCGACGCAGCTCAATCAGGGCCTGCCCCATACCAGCAAGCATCAGGTGCAGCCGCGGGTCTACTGGGCTCATGCGAATGGCCCGTTCAAAGCTGGGAATCGCTTCCTCGGGCAACCCTGCAATCCTATAGACTTGGCCTCTGCAGCTCCATGCCACAAATGAATTTGGGTTGAGTACAACCGCGCGGTCAGCCATTTCAATTTCACTTTCTCGATCGCCGACCATGTAGGCCGATGTCACCGCGGCCACTGCCACCACATCCGGATCATCATCGTTGATGCTCAATGCCAAGCGAAGCAGCCGAATTGCTTCCTCCCGGTCGAATTGAGCATCGACCGCATAGCCCAAAAGGACGTTTTGCATGTGACCGGCACCTGCGAGGGCCGCGGCCAGGCTGCACCCAGGGTCCAGCTCCAAAGCGCGATGAGCCAATCTTATCGCCTCTGCCAACCCTTCACGGGTCGTCAGGTAGAATTGCGACATCGCTCGCAGATAAAAATCATAGGCGGTGAGGTTTTCCGGTCGCCGCCGCGCCGCCATTGCAATTTCTGTCTGTAGCAATTTTGGCTGAATGGCCGAGACAACGGCGACGGTCACTTCGTCCTGCAGAGCGAAAACGTCGGTCAGGTCACGCTCGAACCTGTCGGCCCATAGGTGCGCGCCCGTCACAGCATCAATCAACTGGCCTGTGATGCGAACCTTCCCTGCCGCCTTGCGTACCGACCCCTCAAGGGTGTAGCGCACGCCGAGCCTGCGTCCGACCTCCTTTATGTCGACGGCTTGGCCCTTGAAGGTGAAGCTCGAATTGCGGGCGATTACGAACAACCATTTGAAACGCGACAGCTCTGTGATGATTTCCTCAACCATCCCATCGGCAAAATACTCCTGCTCCGGATCTCCGGACATGTTCTCGAACGGAAGCACTGCAACGGAAGGCCTGTCGGGCAGTGGAGGCGCGCTCTCAGCCTCGACAGCACGCGCTGGAGCAGCCTCACTCGTTTCAATCGACGCACCCACCTGATAGGCCCTGATTGGCTCTTGAATGTTCTTTACCTGTTGAACGCCGAGGTCCGTAAAGGTGATCGGCAGGACCTCTGTCTCTTATACACATCGGAAGGCGATGCGGCTATCAGGCGAGAGGCTTGCGTTGATCTCTGCCAGGGCGGCCTGCGCATCCACGGCACACTGGACGGCATCCACCGCACTCCGAAATTCGGCGAGCACACTGTCACCCGCCGTGTTGGCTATGCGGCCCCTGTGCTCCTCAATGAGTCTATCGAGGATCGCCCGTCGCTCGGTGAGTCCCTTGAGCGTCCCGACCTCATCGACACCCATGAGCCGGCTGTAGCCCTCCACGTCTGCTGCGAAGACAGCCACAAGCCTCCTGGTGATGTCTGAAAGGTCTGACATACGGGGCCCCAATGCCACCTGTAGGGGCAGTCTGGGGTGGCGAACGCACGTCCGTCAAGCGGCCGTAGTGATCCAAGCGTGCGACATGTGCTTGCGGTGCGCCTCACAGGCTCCCGGTCGCAACCGGACGGCATAGCCGCTTGCCCGCCTAGCGGAGGCGCATGCGTTAGCAGCAATCGCTCTATAGCGACGGCAATCGCTCTGGCGCAGTCGCAGGTCAAGTTCGATAGACCATCTCGGTGACAGACCAGCAATGAGCGTGTCACCGGTCTCTGAACACCTCTCCAACATTGACCGCGCTTCCCACGCGGGAAGCGCGGTCCGCCTAGGATCAAACGCCAAGATCAAACGCAGGAGTTTTCAAGGATGAACGAGATGATCCGCAATACCCAGGACGAGACAAACATGAGCCTGAATATCACCTCACACCCCGGTGGACCGGCGCCCGACGAGTTGGTTCCGTCGCGCTACGCGCTCAAGGTCGGCGAGATTGACGTACTGGTGGTCAGCGATGGGGTGCTAACGCTGCCGGGCGCGATGTTGGCCCACAACGCCGAGCCGGCCGTCCGGGCAGCCTGGCTAAAGGACAATTTCCTGCCGCCGGACGCGTTCGATTGGGCGCTGAACGTGGTCCTGGTGCGTAGCGGCGGCCGGACCATTCTCGTCGACGCCGGGATGGGGGTGGAGTTCCCATTGCCGAGGGCCGGGCAATTGGTCCACCGATTGGAGGCCGCTGGGATCGATCTTTCGTCCGTGACTGACGTGGTGCTCACCCACATGCACATGGACCATGTTGGCGGGCTGCTCATCGAAGGCGTGAAGGAGAGGCTGCGTCCGGACCTGCGGATCCATGTGGCCGCCGCCGAGGTGAAGTTCTGGGAATCGCCCGATTTTTCCCGCGTCTCCATGCCGCCGGGTTTCCCGGACGCGCTTCGGAAGACGGCCAAGCGGTTCTTGAACGAATACCGCAGCAAATTTCACACGTTCGAGGCGGAGTACGAGGTGGCGCCGGGAGTCGTCGTCTGTCGCACCGGCGGCCACACCCCCGGGCACAGCGTGGTCCGCCTGGCGTCCGGCGGCGACCGGCTGACGTTCGCCGGCGACCTCGTGTTCACGGTCGGATTCGAACACCCCGACTGGTACAACGGCTTCGAACATGACCCCGAGGAGGCGGCCCGCGTTCGTATCAGTCTGTTGCGGGAGCTGGCGGCGAACCGCGAGCTGCTGGTGGCCACTCACATGCCGTTCCCGTCCGTCGGCCATGTCGCGGTCGCTGGCGACGCCTTTCGTTGGGTACCGGCCACCTGGGACTACTGACCGCTTGCAGGGCTAGGGCCGGGCTACCAACTCAGAAGCCAAGCGCATCTAACGACAATGGAGGATCAAACATGAAGATCGTCGTGATCGGCGGCACCGGCCTGATCGGCTCGAAGACCGTCGCCATTCTGCGCCAGGGCGGCCACGAGGTCCTGGCCGCCTCGCCTCAAAGCGGTGTCAACACCATCACCGGCGAGGGGCTCAAGCAGGCCATGGCAGGCACACAGGTGGTGATCGACCTCGCCAATTCGCCCTCATTCGAAGACAAGGCAGTGCTGGAGTTCTTCGAGACCTCTGGCCGTAACCTGCTCGCAGCAGAATCCGCAGCGGGCGTCAGGCACCATGTCGCACTATCGATCGTCGCAACCGACCGGACAGACAATGGCTATTTCCGCGCCAAGGTCGCCCAGGAGAATCTGATCAAGTCATCCGGCGTCCCATACACGATCGTCCGCGCAACCCAGTTCATGGAATTTCTCCGCGGCATCGCCGATTCAAGTTCGGATGGAAACAAGGTCAGGCTCCCGCCGATCCTGTTCCAGCCGATCGCGGCGGACGACGTTGCTGCCAATGTTGCCGACGTGGCACTCGCGCCGCCGCGAAGCGGTATCGTGGAGATCGCCGGCCCGGAGCGAGCGCCGTTCAACGAAATCATTGCCCGCTACCTGAAGGCGGTTGGCGATCCGCGCGAGGTCCTGAGCGATCCCGAGGCCCGATACTGGGGCGGCCGGGTCGACGAGCACTCGCTAGTGCCATTGGGCGAGGCGCGCCTCGGCCGCATCGGTTTGGACGAATGGGTCCGCCGCTCACAGGCAGCAGCCTGATGCCGCATCGCAACTACAGCATGATCCGGAAAAATGCGCAGCGGTTTTCCCTCGCGACAAACGCGGAACGTGTTTGCGCGGAGATCATGCTCAAACAACAAACTAAAGCGCGATGACGATTCATCCCATCTCATCGCGCCTTAGGCCCGCTCTGCTACGAGCGGGCCTCGGGCGACGAACGAAAGAGGCGACTATGACAAACAAACTCGTTGCGTTGGCTCTGCTGTGCTTCATGACCGGCACTGCGGTTGCTGAGGAGGCTAAGGTCACGCCACTCATGTCCAAGGATCTTCCGGAAAGCCCCGGCAGGGAAGCCCTGATGATCACGGTCGAGCATGCGCCCGGCGGATCAAGCGCTGTTCACCGACACAATGCCCATGCGTTTGTTTACGTGCTGGAGGGCTCCGTCGTGATGCAAGTGAAGGGTGGACAACCGGTAACATTGACACCAGGACAGAGCTTCTATGAAGGCCCTGGCGACGTTCACGTCGTCGACCGGAACGCAAGCGACACAAAGCCAGCGAAATTCCTGGTGGTTTTGATCAAGGACAAGGGCGCGCCGGCGCTCGTGCCTGCACAGTAGTCGGCGGCGCATCATGATATTGGGTGTGACCTTGGCGACGTTCACGATGGTCCATGTGATCATCAGCCTGATTGCAATCGTGGCAGGCCTGGTCGTGATGTTCGGGATGCAGGGCATGCAGGAGAAGTTCGTGGTCGGTCCGATGATCAACAGGACGGGCTACAACAAGGTGGTCGAGCTGGTGGAGAGCGCGAGGAGGAGCGGAGCCAAGGTGGTGCTTGGCGGCAGGGCTCACGCCAAGGGTGGCCTGTTCTATGAGCCGACCATTCTCAGCGGAGTGGATGATGGCATGAGGGTGGCCCGGACCGAGACCTTCGGGCCCATCTTCCCCATCTACCGCTTCGAAACAGAGGAAGAAGTGGTGAAGCGAGCGAACAGCACCGAATATGGCCTGGTTGCCTACGCCTATACGCGCGAACTCGGCCGGGCTTTCCGCCTATCCCGAGAAATTGAGGCCGGAATGGTGATCCTGAACTCGGGTTCGGTAGGTACCGCATCTGTCCCGTTCGGAGGTGTCAAGCATTCGGGCTACGGCTGGGAGGGGAGCTACTACGGAATCGAGGAATATCTGGAAGTCAAATACGTGCTCATGAGTGTCCTTGGCCGCCAGGAACGGTAGGCGGTGTGCGGCGGGCAGGCGCGGTGCATGCGCCCACGATGAGATTTGTTCGAGATGGATCGGTGTAAGTTTCGCCGAAATGCTGTCAAGCAGACTCGAAAGCTCGGCGACAATTCCGATCGGAAGGCGACCCGTCGTGAGTGACCGTGCGTGAGACGGCTAAACGGCTCGCCCTTGCTAGGGCGACCGTCGATCGGCCGATTTCATACGGCGTCCGCAGGTACGAAGCAGCTGATCACGATGCCACCGCGGTGATGCACATACCACACCACGGCTTCGCCAATGGGGTTGCCACGGTCGCGGATTATGGCACGCTCCGGTACCGCCATCCAATGGCCCTCGATCGGAACCCAATAGGCGCCTTCGCGAAAATCATATTCTGTGCGATGGCCATCGGAGATATCGCAGCAGGGCACGCCATTTGGCGCAATCACACTCTTGAACCAGGCGCGGATGTCCGCGGGAACGTTTTCGTATTGCCCACTGTCGGATGCGAAACTTGCCCGCCCCAGCGCGAGCAGGGACACCAGCAAGGCGATCTCGGCTGACTTTCGCATGCAAGTCCTCCACGGCGCTATGTTCGCATCATCGTCGCGCACGGTTTAGCGACGGGTCAGGAATCTCATATTGCGAACGAGTTAGCCTGAGCGGCCGGTTGGATGCATGCCCAAAGATTGGGCGACAGGGGGCATCGCGAATTGACGCGACGCGAGACGTCCGCGGCCCAACCCCAGCCGCGCGATGTGGTCTGCAGCAACTACTGCAGCTGCTGCTATGGGAGAACTGTCGGAGTGCGGGTGCTTTTGCTAGGAGTTCCGGCGCGTAGCGTTCACCGCGATGGCGGCCGCCGCCGTTCGGTTCTCGACACCCAGCTTGGAGTAGATTTGCTCAAGGTGCTTATCGACCGTTCTTGGACTAAGGCCGAGGATCTGAGCGATGTCGCGGTTGGTTTTTCCCTTGGAGAGCCAGGACAGCACCTCGCTCTCGCGCGTGGTAAGGCCGAGCTGGGCGGAGAATTCCGCCGGCATGTCGCCGCTGGTGTCCTTGGCGAGCCGAAGCAGGAATTCGTTCGGGCCGAGCTTGCTCATATATTGCAGTCGCAACTGCTCGTTGCCAGGGAAAGAGGCCATGGTCGCACTCTTTGCGGGTTTGCCCTTCTGGACCTGGTCGAGCCATTGCGGCACCGGCTCGGGCAGTGCGAAATCGTCATCGGCGCTGGCCAGCGTATCCGAAAGCAATTTTCGCGCCTGCGGCGTCGCCCATAGCAGCTTGCCCTTATTGTTCACTGCGAGCAGATAGCGGCCGGATACATCCAGTGCGGCGCGCGCGCTCTGGGTCATCCGCGCATTGGCGAGGTGGACGCGGATCCGCGCCAGCATCTCCTCAACCACGATCGGTTTCGTCACGTAGTCGACGCCGCCGGCTTCCAAGCCGCGCACGATATGCTCGGTCTCGGCCAGGCCCGTCATGAAGATGATCGGCACGCCGTCGAGACCCGCGTCGCGCCTCAGCCGTTTGCAGGTCTCGAAGCCGTCCATGCCGGGCATGATCGCATCGAGCAGCACGATGTCGGGCGTGATCTGCTCGACGATGCGCATCGCGGAGGCGCCGTCGAGCGCGACCATCACGGTCATGCCGGCTCCGTCGAGCGCGTCGGTCAGAAGCCGCAGCGTCTCTGGCGAGTCGTCGACGACGAGCGCGACGTCGCGCTTCCTGGGGTCTGTGATCTTGGGATCAGTGATCATAGCTGTGCAATGTCTTCAGCGTCGCCATGTATTGGTCGAGATCGAAACGGTCGACCAGCGCGCGCATGTGGGTGACGAAATCCGCGTGCTCGGGATGGCCGGTGCCGATCTCGTCGAGCTTGAGCTGGATCGCGCGGACATAACCGAGCCGGCCGAGGCCGATCAGCTCCTCGACATATTTCACCGGCGGCCGTGAGCCGCTCTCCGGCTTCCACAGCGGCACCGGAACCTGGTCGGCTTCGTGCTGCCATTCGAGCTTGAGCAATTGGCGGATGGTCTCGAGCAGCCGCGGGACGTCGATCGGCTTCATCAGATAGCCGTCATGAAACGGCTGCGCCAGCGGCGCGCCATGCGCTTCCAGCGCGCTCGCCGACACCATCAGGATGCGCGCGGTGTGATGGCCGTTCGCGCGCAAAGTCTCGGCGACGGTCCAGCCATCCATGCTGGCCATGGAGATGTCGAGCAAAAACAGATCGGGCCGGCAGTGCTGCGCCAGCGCGAGGCAGCCGAGGCCATCGGGCGCGCTGAGCAGAATGAAGCCGAGCGGCGCCAGCACCTCGCGCAGAAGATCGCGATGAGTCGGGTCGTCGTCGGTGATCAATATCGTCTTGCGCGGGCCCAGATAGCCGTAGATCGGTGCCTCCACCGGCGCATCGCGCCGGGGATTGGTCACTTCGGAGAGCAGGAGTTTGACGCGGAACGTCGCACCAGCGCCGACAGTGCTCGTCACCTTGATGTCGCCGCCCATCACGCCCGCCAGCAGGCGGCTGATAGTGAGGCCGAGGCCGGTGCCGGTCTGCGGCTGCGCGACGCCGAGCGCGCCGCGCTCGAAGGGCGCGAAGATGCGTTCGAGGTCGTCAGCCTGGATGCCCGGACCGGTATCGACCACCTCGAACTCGGCGACCGGGCTGCGATAGTGCACGACAAATTTCACGCTGCCGGTTTGCGTGAACTTGATCGCATTGGACAGCAGATTGATCAGGATCTGCCGCAGCCGCTTCTCATCGGCATAGACCACGACCGGTAGCACCGTCGGCCGCTTGAACACGAAGTCGATACCCTTGGCCGCGGCCTGCAGGCGGAACATGCCGACAAGCTGGTCTAGGAAATCATTGAGGCGGACCTCGTCGCGGGACAGATAGAGCCGACCGGCCTCGATCTTGGAGATGTCCAAAATGCCGTCAATGAGACCCGACAGATGGTCGGCGCTGCGGCGGACCACGCGCACCTGGTCGCGCGGCCTTGCCTGAAGGCTGGCGTCCTGCTCGAGCAGTTGCGCATAGCCGGAGATCGCATTCAGCGGCGAGCGCAGCTCGTGGCTCAGGCCGACGACGTAGCGGCTCTTGGCGAGGTTGGCAGATTCTGCGACCTCCTTGGCGCGCTGCAATTCGGCATCGGTGCGTTTGTGTGCGTCGATCTCCTGGATCAAGAGCGTAGTCTGCCGCCGCGTCTCTTCCTCCGCCGCGCGGCGGCTTTGCTGTGCGAGCACAAACAGCCAGGCGACCACGCCGATGATGATGATCAGCGCGAAGAACACTTTCCAGAGCACGTCGGCCAATAGCGCATCGGCATGCACGGTCGCCGAGGTCTGAAGATAGATCAGCCCGAGCACGAGCCCGACCAAGCCGGCCGAGACCGTGAACACGCCGACATAATGGCCGAACTGCGAGTTGATCCGCGCGTAGATCGCCTCGGGCAACATCTTGCCGAGTGCCACCGACACCTGCGCGCCGGCCCGCGCGTGCGGCTTGCAGAGATCGTGGCAGCGGGCGTCGAGCGAGCAGCACAGCGAGCAGATCGGCCCGGCATAAGCGGGGCAGGAGGCCATGTCCTCCGGCTCGAACGAATGCTCACAGATACAGCACTGGATCGCCTCGACGTTCTGCCAGCTCCGCTTCGGCTTGCGCGCGATGTAATATTTGCCGTCGGTGGCCCAGGCGATCAGCGGCGCGGCGATAAACGCGGCGGCGAGCGCCACGAAGGCGGACAGAGCCTTCGCGGTCGGCCCGAACAATCCGTAGAACGCCGAGATCGAGACGATGGTCGCGATCGTCATCGCGCCGACGCCGACTGGATTGATGTCGTAGAGATGCGCGCGCTTGAACTCGATCTGCGGCGGGCGAAGGCCCAGCGGCTTGTTGATGACGAGGTCGGCGACCAGCGCGCCGACCCAGGCGATCGCGACGTTGGAGTAGAGCGCCAGCGTCTGCTCCAGCGCCTTGTAGACGCCGATCTCCATCAGCAGCAGCGCCACCATCACGTTGAACACCAGCCAGACCACGCGGCCGGGATGGCTGTGCGTCAGCCGCGAGAAGAAGTTCGACCAGGCGATCGAGCCGGCATAGGCATTGGTGACGTTGATCTTGACCTGCGACAGGATGACGAAGCTGCCGGTCAGCGCCAGCGCCAGATCCGGCTGCGACAGCACGTAGCGGAAGGCTTCGAGATACATATGCGCCGGCTCGGCAGCCTGTTCGAGCGCGACGCCATGGCTCAGCGCGAAATAGGCGAGGAACGAGCCGACCAGGAGCTTGAGCGCGCCGAAGACGATCCAGCCTGGACCGGCGCTGAGCAGCGCAATCCACCACGAGGTCTTTGATGTCCGGCGGTCGCGCGGCAGGAAGCGCAGGAAGTCGACCTGCTCGCCGATCTGCGCCACCAGCGAAAACACCACCGACGCGGCCGTGCCGAACAGCAAGAGATCGAGATGGCCGCTCGGATTGCCATGCTCGCCGGCGAACGTCCGCCATTCTGTGAAGGAATGCGGATTGGCCCAGGCGATCGCCACGAAGGGGAGGATATGCAGGATGACCCACAGTGGCTGCGTCCATAATTGAAAGCGGCTGATCAGGGTGATGCCGTAGGTCACCAGCGGAATGATGACGACAGAGGAGATGAGATAGCCGAGCGGGCGAGGGATGCCGAAGCACATCTCCAGCGCTGCCGCGAGGATGACAGCCTCGAAAGCGAAGAAGATGAAGGTGAAGGAGGCGTAGATCAGCGAGGTGATGGTCGAGCCGATATAGCCGAAGCCGGCGCCGCGGGTCAGCAGGTCGATATCGATGCCGCATTTCGTGGCGTAATAGGCAATCGGCAGTCCGCACAGGAAGATGATGACGCTGACCACCAGGATCGCGGCGGTCGCATTGGTCGCGCCGTAGTTCAGCGTGATGGTGCCCCCGATCGCTTCAAGCGCGAGGAAGGAGATCGCACCGAGCGCGGTGTTGGCAACGCGGGCGGCGGACCAGCGCCGCGCGCTCTTGGCGGTGAAGCGCAGCGCGTAGTCTTCCAGAGTCTGGTTGGCGACCCATTGATTGTATTGGCGCCTGACGCGGTCTATCCGCTGCCGCCCTGCCACGTCCTGACTCCTGACCCGCTTTGCCGGCGCTGATCGCAAGCAAATCCCGTACCCAAGAACCTACGTCGTCATTTTGCGGTGCAGTATACGCAATCCCACGTATCTGTGCAGTGCACAATTCTGAGCAATCCTCGCCTGATCAATAAGCGCGTTCTCGAACCAATGGGGTGCTCATGTCAGACGAAACAAATACGGGCCCGCAGTCGGCATTCCGCCGCAGGCTGCTGATGGGAATGGCGGCAATTCCTGCGATGACCATGCTGCCGCGCGCGTCTTTTGCGCAGGCGCCGGCAACTTCTGCGATCAACACCACCGGTCTCGCGGTAACCGATACTGAAGTCACTGTCGGCATCCTGCACTCGGCGACCGGCACGATGGCGATCTCCGAGACCGGTTCGATCGAAGCCGAGAAGCTCGCGATCGACCAGATCAACGCCATGGGTGGCGTGCTCGGCCGCAAGATCAAGGTCATCCAGGAAGACGGCGCCAGCGACTGGCCAACTTTCGCGGAGAAGGCCAAGAAGCTCCTCGTCAACGACAAGGTTGCGGCCATCATGGGCTGCTGGACCTCGGCCTCGCGCAAGGCAGTGCTGCCGGTCGTCGAGCAGTACAACGGCATGCTCTACTACCCTACCTTCTATGAAGGCCTCGAGCAGTCCAAGAATGTGATCTACACCGGCCAGGAAGCCACCCAGCAGATCCTCGCCGGCCTGAACTGGATCGCCAAGGAGAAGGGCGCCAAATCGTTCTTCTTCATCGGCTCGGACTACATTTGGCCGCGCACCTCGAACAAGATCGCACGCAAGCATGTCGAGAACGTGCTGAAGGGCAAGGTCGTCGGCGAGGAGTATTACGCGCTCGGCAGCACCCAGTTCAATTCTGTCATCAACAAGATCAAGCTGACCAAGCCCGACGTGATCTTCACCGACGTGGTCGGTGGCTCCAACGTCGCCTTCTACAAGCAGCTCAAGGCGGCCGGCGTCGACCTGTCGAAGCAGGCGCTGCTGACGATCTCGGTGACCGAAGACGAGATCGACGGCATTGGCGGCGAGAACATCGCGGGCGCCTATGCCTGCATGAAATACTTTCAGTCGCTCGATAACCCGAACAACAAGACCTTCGTGCCCGCCTTCAAGAAGATGTGGGGCGAGAAGACCGTGATCGGCGACGTGACGCAGGCTGCCTATCTCGGCCCGTGGCTGTGGAAGTTGACGGTCGAGAAGGCCGGAAGCTTCGACGTCGACAAGATCGCCGCAGCTTCGCCCGGCGTGGAATTCAAGGGCGCGCCGGAAGGTTATGTGCGCATCCACGAAAACCATCACCTCTGGTCGAAGACTCGAGTCGGCCGCGCCAAGCTTGATGGCCAGTTCGAGCTGATCTACGAGACGGCCGATCTGGTCGAGCCCGACCCGTTCCCGAAGGGCTACCAGTAAGTCCTTCGCGATCTTTCCCCGAGCAAGAGCTCCCTGGCGTGGACCGTCAATCCACGCTTCACGACCCCGCGTCGCGACATCACTCGCGACGCGGGACCCTCGGATGCGGGACGCTGTCCCGGACGCGCGACGCTGTCCCCGGACGCGGGACGCTGTCCCCCCTCGACGGAGAAATCAGATGTTCGGCGACTATTCGATTGGCGACCTCGGTTCGATCTTCGTCATGCAGGGCTTTGCCGGCCTGATCCTGTTTTCCGTCTACGTGCTGATGGCGCTCGGACTTGCGATCATCTTCGGCCAGATGGGCGTCATCAACATGGCGCATGGCGAGTTCATGATCCTGGGTGCCTACGTCACCTGGATGACGTCGAGCTTCTTCCAGTCTTACCTGCCGAGCCTGTTCAGCGGCTACTTCTTCCTCGCGATGATATTGGCCTTCTTCGCATCCGGTGCGCTCGGAATGCTGGTCGAATGGGTGCTGATCCGGCATCTGTATAAGCGCCCACTCGATACGCTGCTCGCGACCTGGGGCCTTAGCCTGATGTTGCAGCAGGCCTATCGCTCGATCTTCGGCGCGCGTGAGGTCGGCGTCGAGCTGCCGCAGTGGATGCTCGGCTCGCTGCACGTCACCGACTCGATTGAGGTGCCGATCAACGGCGTCTTCGTGATGGGCCTGACGGTGCTGATCACCATCGCGGTCGCCTACGTCATGTTCATGTCGCGCTGGGGCCGCCAGGTCCGCGCCGTCGTGCAGAACCGCATCATGGCGGGCGCGGTCGGCATCAACACCGCGAAGGTCGACCGTTACACCTTCGCGCTCGGCTGCGGCATCGCCGGCGTCGCCGGTTCGGCCTTCACCATGATTGGTTCGACCGGGCCTACCTCAGGCCAGCTCTACATCGTCGACACCTTCCTGGTCGTCGTGTTCGGCGGAGCTGCCAGCCTGCTCGGCACCATCGCCTCGGCCTTCTCGATCTCGCAGACCCAGTCGACGCTCGAATTCTTCATGTCGGGATCGATGGCGAAGGTTTTGACGCTGCTCGTAGTGGTCGGAATTCTGATGCTGCGGCCGCAGGGGCTGTTCGCCCTCAAGGTCCGCAAGTAGAGAAGCGCAGGGGGCGCAACCCATGAACGACAATCGCTTTGCCACGCGCTCGGAGCTGATCGGCATCCTGGTGCTCGCCGCATTCCTGGTGGTGATCCTGCCGCTCTGCCTCGACGTCTTCCGGCTCAATCTGGTCGCCAAATATCTGACTTACGCCTTCGTCGCGCTGGGGCTCGTGATGTGCTGGGGCTACGGCGGCATCCTGAGCCTGGGGCAGGGCGTGTTCTTCGGCCTCGGCGGTTACTGTATGGCGATGTTTCTCAAGCTTGAGGCCTCGAGCGTCGAGAACACAAAGATCCAGTCGACACCCGGCATTCCCGATTTCATGGACTGGAATCAGATCACCGCACTGCCGTTCTTCTGGAAGCCGTTCCACAGCCTGACCTTCACCATCGCGGCTGTCATCCTGGTGCCGGGCATCTTCGCGCTGATCATTGGAGCGGCGATGTTCAAGCGCCGCGTCGGCGGCACCTACTTTGCGATCATCACGCAAGCGGTCGCCGCGATCCTGACCATCCTGATCGTCGGGCAGCAGGGCTACACCGGCGGCATCAACGGCATGACGGACCTCCGCACCCTGAAGGGCTGGGACATCCGTCCCGACCACGCCAAGGTCGTGCTCTACTTCTTCGAGGTCGGGTTGCTCTTCGCCTGCATCTGCATCGCCCAGCTGGTGCGGCATTCCAAGCTTGGCCGCATCCTGGTGGCGATGCGCGACCAGGAGGATCGGGTCCGCTTCTCCGGCTACAGCGTCGCCAATTTCAAGATCTTCGCCTTCTGCATCGCCGCGGTGTTCGCCGCGATCGGCGGCGCCATGTTCGCGCTCAATGTCGGCTTCATGTCGCCGTCCTTCGTCGGCATCGTACCCTCGATCGAGATGGTGATCTACACCGCGGTTGGCGGTCGCCTCTCGATCCTCGGCGCGGTCTACGGCACGTTGCTGGTCAACTTCGCCAAAACCAGTCTCTCCGAGTCCTTCCCGGAACTCTGGCTGTTCGGCCTTGGCGGCCTGTTCATTGCCGTGGTGCTCGCATTCCCGAACGGCCTTGCCGGTATCTGGGGCGACTACATCCAGCCGCGCATCAATCGCCTGACCGCCTCGCGCAAACCGAAGCCGGGCTGGAGCGACAATTCGGTCGCCGACGGCGCGCCGGCAGAATGAGGAGGACTTCATGCTCATCGGTCACCAGCCAAAGCCCTTCCTGCTCTCGGTCGAAGGTCTCACAGTGTCGTTCGACGGTTTCAAGGCCGTCAACGATCTCTCCTTCTATGTCGAGGAGAACGAGATCCGCGTCATCATCGGCCCGAACGGCGCCGGCAAGACCACCGTGCTCGACCTGATCTGTGGAAAGACCAAGGCCACGTCGGGCTCGATCGAATTCCGCGGCAAGGACCTGACCAAGCTGAAGGAGAACCAGATCGTCAAGGCCGGCGTCGGTCGCAAGTTCCAGACACCATCGATCTACGACGACCTCACCGTGTTCGAGAATTTGGAGATCTCGTTTCCACGCGGCCGCACGGTCTTCGGCGCGCTGACCTTTACTCGCGATGCCGCCGTGCGCGAACGCGTCCACGAGGTCGCAGAGATGATCTTCCTCAAGGATCGCCTCAACATGAGCGCGGCGCTGCTCAGCCACGGCCAGAAGCAGTGGCTGGAGATCGGCATGCTGCTCATCCAGGATCCGGATTTGCTGATGCTCGACGAGCCCGTCGCCGGCATGAGCGTGTCCGAACGCGCCAAGACTGCCGAGCTGCTCAACCGCATCATCAAGGACCGCTCGGTGCTGGTTATCGAGCACGACATGAAGTTTGTCGAGGACATCGCGCACAAGGTCACCGTGCTGCACCAGGGCCAAATCCTCTCCGAAGGCACGATGGAGAAGGTGAAGAACGATCCCAAGGTCATTGAAGTGTACCTTGGTCACTGAGGAGCGACATCAATGTTGGCAATCAATGATCTTCACGTCGCGTACGGCCAGAGCGAGGTGCTGCACGGCCTCAACGTGTCGGTCGCGCCCAACGAGATCGTCGCGATCATGGGCCGCAACGGTATGGGCAAGACGACGCTGATGAAGTCGCTGATGGGTATCGTGCCGACAAAGAGCGGCAGGGTGACCATGGACGGCATCGAGCTCGGTTCGCTCCCGAGCTACGAACGCGTCGCAAAAGGCCTCGCTTACGTGCCGCAGGGGCGGATGATCTTCTCGACCATGACGGTGAAGGAGAACATTGAGACTGGTTTGGTCGTCTCGGGTGGCAACGAAGTGCCCGCTGACATCTACGAGCTGTTTCCGGTGCTGCTGGAGATGAAGGGGCGCCGCGGTGGCAATCTCTCCGGTGGGCAACAGCAGCAATTGGCGATCGCCCGTGCGCTCGCCACCAAACCGAAGGTGTTGTTGCTGGATGAACCGACCGAAGGCATACAGCCGTCGATCATCAAGGAGATGGCGCGCACCTTGAAGCGAATCCGCGACGAGCGAGGCTTGTCGATTGTCGTCTCCGAGCAGGTCCTGAGTTTTGCGCTCGACATCGCCGACCGCGTGCTCGTGATCGAGAACGGCGAGATCGTGCGCGACGATCCGTGCGACGGCGTCGATGCCGCGCAGATCTCCAAGTTTTTGTCCGTCTAATCAGTCAACGAAGGGGAGCATCTCGATGCCAGATACACTAATCAAGGTTGACCTCACCAAGTCGGCCTATGAAAACGACAAGATCCACAACCGTTGGCATCCTGAGGTTCCGATCGTCGAGTGGGTCAGCCCCGGCGACGACTTCATCATCGAAACTGTCGACTGGACCGGCGGCTTCATCAAGAACAACGACTCGGCCGACGACGTGCGCGACATCGATCTGTCGATCGTGCACTTCCTGTCCGGTCCGATCGGCGTCAAGGGTGCCGAGCCCGGCGATCTTCTCGTCGTCGATCTGCTCGACGTCGGCCCGCTGAAGGAAAGCCTGTGGGGCTTCAACGGCTTCTTCTCCAAGCAGAATGGCGGCGGCTTCCTGACCGATCACTTCCCGCTGGCGCAGAAATCGATCTGGGACATCAAGGGGCTCTACACCTCGTCGCGTCACGTGCCCGGCGTCAATTTCGCCGGACTCATTCACCCCGGCCTGATCGGCTGTCTGCCCGATGCCAAGATGCTGGCCGCCTGGAATGCGCGCGAAGCCGAGTTGATCGCGACCAACCCGACTCGGGTGCCGGGCCTTGCCAATCCGCCGTTCGCGCCGACCGCGCATGCGGGCCAGGCCAAAGGTGACATCAAGGCCAAGATCGGTCTCGAGGGCGCGCGCACCGTGCCGCCGCGCGAGCATGGCGGCAATTGCGACATCAAGGATCTCTCGCGCGGCTCGAAGATCTACTTCCCGGTCTATGTGCCCGGCGGCGGTCTCTCGATGGGCGATCTGCATTTCAGCCAGGGCGACGGCGAGATCACCTTCTGCGGCGCGATCGAAATGGCCGGCTGGCTTCACATCAAGGTCGACGTCATCAAGGATGGCGTGGCGAAATACGGCATCAAGAACCCGGTGTTCAAGCCGTCGCCGATCACGCCGAACTACAAGGACTATCTGATCTTCGAGGGCATCTCGGTCGATGAGGCCGGCAAGCAGCACTATCTCGACGTCCACATCGCCTATCGCCAGGCCTGCTTGAACGCGATCGAATACCTGAAGAAGTTCGGCTATTCCGGCGCCCAAGCCTATTCGATCCTCGGCACCGCGCCGTGCCAAGGCCACATCTCGGGCGTGGTCGACGTGCCCAACGCCTGCGCCACGCTGTGGTTGCCGACCGAGATTTTCGACTTCGACGTTATGCCGTCGTCGGCCGGACCAATCAAGCACATCACAGGCGACATCCAGATGCCGATCTCGCCCGACAAGTAATCCCTGCGTGAGACGGATGCGGGGGGTGGGCCCCGCATCCGATGCGCAACAGCGAGGGAGCGACGATGCCTGTCTACGAATATCTCTGCAACGATTGCGGCCCGTTCACCGACATGCGGCCGATGGCCGAATGTGACGATCCGCAAGACTGTCCGCGCTGCGAGATGAAATCGCCGCGCGTGATCCTCACTGCGCCGGCGTTCTTCTGCATGCCCGCGGACAAGCGTAAGGCGCATGCCACCAACGAGCGGAGCAAGTATGCGCCGAAGACGCTCGACCAGTACAAGGCCGCGCACGGACCGGGCTGCGGCTGCTGTGGGACAGCGACGAAGAAGAAACCGGGGCGTCTCGTGACGAAAAGCAAGAGCGGCGCCGTCGGATTCCCGACTGCGCGCCCCTGGATGATCAGCCACTGACGTCGCATGGCCATCGCGCCGGCGATGAATTCAAACTAGAACAGAAGGGCGTTTCAAATGCTTCACGGTGACATCTCTTCCAGCAACGACGTGGTCGGCGTTGCCGTCGTCAATTACAAGATGCCGCGGTTGCACACGAGGGCCGAGGTGCTCGACAACGCCCGCAAGATCGCCGACATGGTCGTCGGCATGAAGCTCGGTCTGCCCGGCATGGATCTCGTGATTTTTCCCGAGTATTCCACCCACGGCATCATGTACGACGCCAAGGAGATGTACGAGACCGCCTCGCAGGTGCCGGGCGAGGAGACCGCGATTTTCGCCGCAGCCTGCCGCAAGGCGAAGGTCTGGGGCGTATTCTCGCTGACCGGCGAGCGCCACGAAGAACATCCGCACAAGGCGCCCTACAACACGCTGATCCTGATGAACGACAAGGGCGAGATCGTGCAGAAGTATCGCAAGATCATGCCCTGGGTGCCGATCGAGGGCTGGTATCCCGGCAAATGCACCTATGTCTCGGACGGTCCGAAGGGGCTGAAGATCAGTCTGATTATCTGCGACGACGGCAACTATCCGGAGATCTGGCGCGACTGCGCGATGAAGGGCGCCGAACTGATCGTGCGTTGCCAGGGCTACATGTATCCGGCGAAGGAACAGCAGGTGCTGATTTCCAAGGCGATGGCGTGGGCTAACAATGTCTATGTCGCTGTCGCCAATGCCGCGGGCTTTGACGGCGTTTATTCCTACTTCGGGCACTCTGCGATTATCGGCTTCGATGGACGCACGCTTGGCGAGACCGGCGAAGAGGAATATGGCATTCAATACGCTGGCCTGTCGAAGGGCCTGATCCGCGATGCGCGCCGCAACAACCAGTCGCAGAACCATCTCTTCAAGCTGCTGCATCGCGGCTACACTGGCATGATCAATTCCGGCGAAGGCCCGCGCGGCGTGGCCGCCTGCCCCTATGAGTTCTACAAGAACTGGATCGCTGATCCGGAAGGGACGCGCGAGATGGTCGAGGCGATGACTCGTCCAACCGTTGGCACCGAAGAATGCCCGATCGACGGCATTCCGAACGAGCTATCGGCGAGCAATTACTAGACTATTGCGCCATACACCGATGTCATCCCAGCCTTGGACTTCTGCTGGTGATCATGCACCTTGGACGGATCACAGAGGAAGGCACGGCAGAAGCCATTTAGGCCAGGCAACAGAATGACTATACGAAGTTGCTGCTTGCCACGATACCGATACTCTTGAGCGGTACCATTTTCGTTGCGCCGCGCCTTGAGAGCTGTATCTGGCAATGAATGATATCTGCGTCGAGCTTGAACCCTCGGCGTAGGCGCGGCGTTGCGATCAATCAGACGAGCCGGACGCAGGGTGACCGGTAGATGCATCCCATTTGTCGAATTCGCGAACCAGCTTGATCAATTGCGTGAGCAGCATCGACGCGTCATTCTTGCGATAACTCATGATGATCGGCGAAATCATCTTCGGCTCATCGAGGTCGATAAAGCATACGTCGTCGCGCCCGAAGCGCCTCACGGAGGCAGGCACGATGCAGACGCCGCCACCAGAGGCGACAAGACCGAGCGCGGTCTGCAACTCCTTCGCCTCCATCGCGACCCTCGGCTCAATACCTGCATCGCGGTAGAATGAAAGAACCTGATCGGCGTAGCTTGGCCGCGGCGACTTGGGATAGACGATGAGCGGTTCGTCAGCGGTTGCGCGCAGTCGTAACCTCCCCTTCTTGGCCGCCAATTTGTGCCGGCGTGGTACCACAAGGCAGACGCGTTCTTCACGGATGACGCTACGGACGATCGCCTCATCGTCGAATCTCAGTCGGCCGAAACCTACATCGATACGACCGTCCTTCAATGCTGCGACCTGCTCGAGCGTCGTCATCTCCAGAAGATTGACCTCTGCGCCGGGCAGGATGATGCGGAAGCGGCGGATCAGTTCCGGAAGAGCGTCGTAGAGGGTGGATGCGACAAAGCCGATGTTGAACTGCAATACCGTGCCTTTGGCGATCCGCTTGGTCATCGCACGCATCTCGTCAATGCGCTGCAGGATCTGACGTCCCTGTTCGAACAGATATCGTCCGGGCTCTGTCAACGTAAGCGGTCGGCCACGATCGAGCAGGCGCACGCCCAATTCGTCCTCGAGCTGCTGCACTTGGCGGCTCAACGGTGGTTGCGCGATGTGGAGTTTCTCAGCGGCGCGACTGAAGGAGCCCTCCGCTGCCACGGTGGTGAAGTAGCGCAGGTGACGGAGTTCCATGGGAGCAGCCCTCCAATCGCGTCCATACCTCTCGAGTATTGAAATAGACACAATCAATCCTTCGCTTCAAGCTGATCCGGGCAAACCCTCCCGCTCGCGGAAACGAGGCGCGTCATTCCCGGCGCCACAATGAGCAGGGGGAATTCGGTGTGCACCATACCCCGCAGGTATGAACATAGACTGAGGCGGTCCTGTTTCGATCGGATGTTACGCCCTAGGGTGGTCTCGCTTCATTCACCATCGTAGCGGCGGCAGGCTCGCTGGGATTGCCTCCCATTGCGGTCCTAGCAGCTTCTTCAGTCAGGAGTGCGCCGTGATCGTTTGCAGTTGCAACGTCCTCAGCGAGGTCGAGATTAGATCCGCGATCGCAAGCGTCGCGCCATGCCCGCGGGTCAGTCGCGTTTACGCCTTGCTCGGCTGCACGGCGAAGTGCGGCCACTGCGCCTGCGCCATACTCAAGGAAATCCGAAGCTTCGCGTCTGTGGATCGAGCCGCAATTGGAGCGGCCAACGCCCAGAATCTGTAGATCGGCGTGAGGGTCTGAAAGCCGATTCGGTTCCAAGTACTTAACCGCGAGACTGCGCGCGGTGAATTCGACGCGGCTCGAACTCTGCGAGTCACCTCTGACCTGAAGATAGAAGCACGATCGCGATTCACGACGGCTCCAGGGCCGACAATCAGAACAGTGGTTAACATGTCTCAACGGGCTAACAATCGCTGGTCGGGTCAATCGAGTGCTCGTTGGGACACCTGACCTGGAGAAAGAAAGCGACCGTCAGCCGTTGGCTCCAGCGAGACGGTCGCCTTGTTTTTCGAGAAGGCGGCCGATCGGCGGGGCGATTATCCAAGGTTCCTGGCGGCGGACGACGCACCGATACTCGTCGTCGCGCGTACGGAAAAGCAGAGCTGACCATTGTCCCATCTGAAGCATATACCTCATAGGTATAATATTGGACCCAATCGGTCTTTGCCATCGATGCCGCATATATCTAGTTTTCGGCCACGAAATGCGAATTCGAGGACGCGCCGGTGACGAGCAAAGCTGCCCAGGTCGATACCTTTATCGTCGATGTGCCCACGATCAGGCCTCACGTCCTGGCGATGGCCACGATGCGCAGCCAGGCCGTCGTTCTGGTCCGGATCACCTGCTCGGACGGTGTCATCGGGATCGGCGAGGGGACCACTATCGGTGGTCTGAGCTACGGCGAAGAAAGCCCTGAAGGCATCAAGCTCGCAATCGATACCTATATCGCGCCGGTCCTGAAGACCTGTGAAGTGTCCCGCGTCGCCGAGACAATGGCGAAGATCGGTCGCAACGTCGTCGGCAACCATATCGCCAAATGCGCGATCGAGACCGCGCTGCTTGATGCCGCCGGCAAGCGTCTCGGCGTGCCCGTCTCCGAACTGATCGGCGGGGGACGCGTACGCGACCGCCTGGCGGTGGCCTGGACGCTCGCGAGTGGAAATACTGCGCGCGACATCGAGGAAGCCGAGGCCATGCTCGAGGCCAGGCGGCATTCGATCTTCAAGCTGAAGATCGGCAAGCGCAGCGTGGCCGACGATGTCGCTCATGTTGCGGCGATCAAAAAGGCTATCGGAAACCGCGGCAGCGTCCGCGTCGACGTCAATCAGGGCTGGGACGAGGCACAGGCCGATGTCGGCATGAAGATGCTGGAAGACGCCGGCTGCGACCTGGTCGAGCAACCGGTCGCCCGCGACGCGATCGCCATCATGTCGCGCCTGTCCGCACGGCACGGAATCCCCCTGATGGCCGACGAAGCGCTGCACGGTCCCCGCGACGCGTTCCGTATTGCCGCCAGCGCCGCCGCCCGCGTCTTCGCCGTGAAGATCGCCCAGTCAGGCGGGCTTCATGCCGGCCGCGACGTCGCAGCCATCGCCGATGCTTCGGGGATCGGTCTCTACGGTGGCACGATGCTTGAGGCCGGTGTTGGCACCGCAGCCTCTGCCCATCTCTTCGCGACGTTCCCTAAGCTCGCCTGGGGCACCGAGCTGTTCGGTCCGCTGCTGCTCACGGAGGAGATTTTGGCCGAGCCGCTCGACTACGCCGATTTCTCGCTGGGCGTGCCGACAGGCCCCGGTCTCGGCGTGACGCTCGACGAGGACAAGATTGCCCGGTTTCGCCGTGATCGCACCGCGCCGACATTGCACGTCGTCGCGTCAAAGGGAGCGTGATGCATGCTCACCATGGTCGAGATGAACGTCCGTATCCCGCTGGACTTCGACCGGCAGGAAGCCGACCGCCTCAAGGCGCGCGAGAAGGAGCGGTTTCAGGAGCTGCAGCGCGCTGGCAAGTGGCGTCACATCTGGCGCGTCGTCGGCCACTACGCGAACGTCAGCATCTTCGATGTCGAAAGCAACGCCGAGCTTCACGACATCCTGACGAGCCTGCCGCTCTATACCTTCATGGAGATGAAGGTGACGCCGCTCTGTAGACATCCATCTTCAATCCACGACGACGAGCGCTGAAACATTACGAACGACGAACGTCCGCATGCCGGACCTAAAACCAAGGGAGAGACGACATGGATACGAGCTTCGTGAAGACTGCGAACGTCCAGGCATTGCTCGACAGGGCTGCGGGCTTCAATCAGCCGAGCGGGGATTCCCGTCTGAAGGCAATCGTCCGCGACATCGTCGAGGCCGGTGCGAAGATCATCGTTCGGCACGACATCAGCGAGGACGAATTCTGGGGCGCCATCAACTTCCTGCAGAAGGGCGCGCCGGAGTTCGGCTTGCTGGTGCCCGGCACGGGACTTGAGCACTTCCTGGATCTGTTCATGGATGCAAAGGACGCGGAGGCGGGCCGCACGGGCGGCACGCCGCGGACCATCGAGGGACCGCTTTACGTGGCGGGTGCGCCGCTCGAGGAGGGCGATGTCAATCTGACGAAAGATCCGGACGCGACCGGCAGCCTCTACATGAGAGGCCGCGTCACTGGCCCGGACGGTGAGCCGGTCAAGGATGCGATCCTGCACGTCTGGCACGCCAATTCACAGGGCTGGTATTCGCATTTCGATCCGACCCGTGAACAGACGCCGTTCAACAATCGCGCGCGCATCAAGCTCGGCGCCGACGGAAAATACTCGTTCCACTCGAAGATGCCGAACGGCTATTCCGTGCCGCCCGGCGGTGCGACCGACACGCTGATGAAGGCGATCGGTCGTCACGGTCATCGCCCGGCGCACGTCCACTTCTTCATCGAAGCGCCCGGTTACCGGAAGCTGACGACGCAGATCAACTTCGGCGACGACCCGCATGCCGCCGACGACTTCGCCTTCGCCACACGCGATGGTCTGCTGCCGGTCCCGCAGCGTCAGGGCGACAGCGCCTACATCAATTTCGACTTCCAGCTCCAGCGCGCCGCTGACGGTGCCGACGAGCACTTTTCCAGCCGACAGCGCGCCGAGGCGGCTTGAGTCTCGCCAGCGACCCGACGCGGCAACGAATGGGAAGAGGAGAGGAAACGATGACGACACTGTTGGAGCGCATCGACGGCGCGGTGGTCGAAGACAAGACGAGCGGGCTGTTCCGGTGCCGCCGCGACATCTTCACCGATGTCGAGATGTACGAGCTCGAGATGCGGCACATCTTCGAAGGCAACTGGGTGTTCCTGGCGCATGAGAGCCAGATCCCCGAGAACAACGACTATTTCAGTGCCTGGATCGGCCGCAAGCCGATCATGATCACCCGCGACAAGGCGGGTGAACTGCATGCGATGATCAACGCCTGTGCCCATCGCGGTGCGATGCTCTGCCGGCGAAAGCACGGCAATAAGGGCAGCTTCACCTGCCCATTCCACGGTTGGACCTTCAGCAATTCGGGCAAGCTCCTCAAGGTTAAGGACGGCAAGACCGGCGACTACCCGGCCTCGTTCAACACCGACGGCTCGCACGACCTGGCTAAGGTTCCGCGCTTCGAGAGTTATCGCGGCTTCCTGTTCGGCAGCCTCAATCCGGACGTCGTTTCCCTCGAGGAGCATCTCGGCGGCGCGAAAGCCGTGATCGACCAGATCGTCGACGGGGCGCCCAACGGCATCGAGGTGCTGCGCGGCAATTCCTCCTACATCTACGACGGCAATTGGAAGCTCCAGATGGAGAACGGCGCCGACGGATATCACGTCAGCTCCGTGCACTGGAATTACTCGGCGACCATGGGCCATCGCAACTACGAGAACGAGGGCATCAAGACGGTCGACGCCAACGGCTGGTCCAAGAGCGTAGGCGGCGTCTATGGCTTCGAGAACGGACACATCCTGCTCTGGACCAATCTGCTCAATCCCGAAGTCCGGCCCGTCTTCAATCACAAGGACGAGCTCGAAGCGCGTCTCGGCAAAGATCGCGCCGGCTTCATCATCGGCCAGACCCGCAATCTCGGAATCTATCCGAACGTCTACCTCATGGATCAGTTCTCGACGCAGATCCGCGTGGTGCGGCCGATCAGCGTCGACGAGACCGAGGTGACCATCTACTGCTTCGCGCCCAAAGGAGAGGACGCGAAGGAACGTGCGACCCGCATCCGGCAATACGAGGACTTCTTCAACGTCTCCGGCATGGGCACGCCGGACGATTTGGAAGAATTCCGTGCTTGTCAGACCGCCTATGTCGGCGCCGGCGAACTCTGGAATGACCTCAGTCGGGGCGCCGTCCATTGGATCGACGGCCCGGATGAGAACGCCAGGGCGATCGGCCTCGAGCCGCTGCTGAGCGGCGAACGCAGCGAGGACGAAGGCCTGTTCGTGCGCCAGCATGAGTTCTGGGCCAAGTCGCTGCGCCAGGCGATCCTGCGAAATGGCGGCGAAGCGACAGGCGGCGTCGTTGCGTTGCGGGGAGAGGCAGCATGAGCATCGCAACCGCCAGCACGCTCGTGTCCACCGGTAAATTCGATCTCGAACATGTCCGCTCCTTCCTGTTTCGCGAGGCGCGGCTGCTGGACGACCGGCAGTGGGACGAATGGATCAAGCTCTATTCGCCCAAGGCCAGTTTCTGGATGCCGGCGTGGGACGACGATGACCAAGTCGTCGAGGACCCGCAGCAGCATATCTCGCTGATCTACTATCCAAACCGGGAGGGTCTGGAGGACCGCGTCTTCCGCATCAAGACCGAGCGGTCCGGCGCGAGCACGCCGGAGCCGCGTACCAGCCACAATGTCTCGAATGTCGAAATCGTGGCGGAACGCGACGGCGAGCTCGACCTGCGCTTCAACTGGCACACGCTCAGCCACCGCTACAAGAAGACCGACAGCTTCTTCGGTGCCGCTTTCTACACGCTGGATACGCGCGGTGAGGAACCGCGGATCCTGGCCAAGAAGGTCGTGCTCAAGAGCGACTACATCCACCAGGTCATCGACATCTATCACATCTGACGCTGCTCGTTGGGATCGCGGGAGAGTAAGACATGACTTATCGCGTAGCACTCAATTTCGAGGACGGGGCCACCCGTTTCATCGACTGCAACGAGGGCGAGAAGGTCTTGGACGCGGCCTATCGCAATAAGATCAACCTGCCGATGGACTGTTCGGATGGCGTTTGCGGCACCTGCAAATGCCGCTGCGAGCAGGGTGAATACGATCTCGGCGACGAATATCTCGACGACGCGCTGAGCGGAGCCGAGGCCGAGGAGGGACTGGTGCTGACTTGCCAGATGGTGCCGTCCTCGGATTGCGTTATCGCCGTGCCGGTTCCGTCCACGGCCTGCAAGGTAAGGCCCGCTGAACATGGCGCCGAGGTGAGCTCCGTCGAACTCGTCTCGGACAGCACGATCATCCTCAAGCTCAAGCTCGACAGACCGGACGCGTTGGGATACCTGCCTGGCCAGTACGTGAACCTCACGGTGCCCGGGACGAGCGAGCATCGTTCCTACTCGTTCAGTTCGAAGGTGGGGGCGAGTGAAGCGAGCTTCCTGATCCGCAACGTGCCGGGCGGTCTGATGAGCGGCTGGCTCGCGAGCGAGGCCAGGGTCGGTACCAGGATGACGTTTGTCGGTCCGCAAGGAAGCTTCTTCCTGCGAGCGGTCGACCGTCCGGTCGTGATGCTCGCCGGCGGCACGGGCCTCGCGCCGATCCTGTCGATGCTCGAGGTCCTCGCCGACCAAGGCACCGACCAGCCCGTGCATCTGATCTATGGCGTCACCAATGATGGCGATCTGGTCGAGATCGATCGGATCGAAGCGCTGGCCAGGCGGCTGCCGACGCTCACCTGGGCGACCTGCGTCGCCAACCCGGATAGCGCCCATCCGCTGAAGGGATATGTCACGGCGCATCTCGCGGACGAGCATCTCAACGACGGTGACTGCGACGTCTATCTGTGCGGTCCGCCGCCGATGGTGGAGACGGTGCGGGTGTTCTTCACGGAAAAGAGGGTTAGCCCCTCGCATTTCTTCTACGAGAAGTTTTCCGCGACCGAAGCGGTGGCAGCATGATCTTCGAAGGTCGCTTTGCCGGAAAGACGCTGGTCGTGACCGGTGCCGCTCAGGGGATCGGGCGCGCCGTGGCGCTGCGGGCCGCGGCCGAGGGCGGCAACGTCCTGTTCGTCGATCGTGCGGACTTCGTCGATGATGTCGCCTCGGAAGCAGGTTTCGGAGGCCGCGGCTTCGTATGCGATCTCGAAACCCACGAGGGTGCTGAAGCCGCCATGGCCGAGGCCATCAGACATTTCGGCGCAATCGACATCCTCATCAACAACGTCGGCGGCGCAATCCGGATGCGACCATACCATCGGTTCGAGCCGCAGCAGATCGAGGCGGAGATTCGGCGCTCGTTAATGCCCACCTTGTGGTGTTGTCACGCCGTGATTCCGTACCTCACCCGGCGAGGCAGGGGTACGATAGTGAACGTCTCATCGAACGCGACGCGCGGCATTCACCGGGTGCCATACTCGGCTGCAAAGGGAGGAATCAACGCGATCACTCAAAGCCTGGCGATGGAGTACGCATCGGACAACATACGCGTTGTCGCGACGGCTCCCGGCGGCACAGAGGCGCCGCCGAGGCGAGTGCCGCGCAACGCCGAGGGCGACACGGTTGAGGAAAAGGAATGGATGAACGAGGTCGTCAAGCAGGTTAAGAAATCTAGCTTCCTCGGGCGATACGGCTCGGTCGCCGAGCAGGTCGCGCCAATCCTGTTCTTGGCGTCGGATGAAGCAAGTTATGTCACAGGCAATATCTTGCCAGTCGCCGGCGGCGACCTCGGGTAACTCTGCGACGTCGTTCCGCGCGCAAGGTCCACAGTTGGACCCTTAGCGAGGTCGCTGAGCATGCTGGGCCGAACCAAGGAGAAGAAGAGCTGCCCTCGCACCTAAAAACTCGCGGTGCAGCGCGACTACCTCGCACGCACAAGTGACCAGAACAGCCCGGAATACAGGTGCCTGCCTGTGATCTAGTTCACAGCGCGCGCCATGGTCGTGGTGGTGCGGTGCCTACTCGAGCGACGGAGGGCTCGATCATGCCCGCCATTTTCGATTTTCTATACCGTGAGTTTTGCCGTGCGCGCCTTTCTGAGATGCGGAAGCAGCTTTTCCTGATTCAGACCAGCAGCCCTGAAGTCGCACAGGCGAATTGCAGTGTCAGCCCTTCCGACGAGGCTGATGATCGGACTGCCGGCGACGAACATCACGCAGCCGGCGACCGCAGGTCCAGTTGATCGCTCGTCGACCGCACCGTCGTCGAGAGGGTCGCAGGCGCGCCTAGTGACGGTCAGTGATCAAAACAACCGGCGCAGATTCTTGGAGGGATTTGCGATTGCCCTCATCAGAAGCAACGCTCGCGGGCTGGGCCGCCGCGCTTTGTGAGGCCTGTCCAACAGTTGTGGAAGGGGCGGTGGCGGCGACAACGGGATCTTTAGCGCTTGCCTGACGGTTCCAGTCGCATGCGGCCGCCGGATAGGCGGTAAGAGTAACGGCAGCAAAGGTCGTAGCGATCACGATCTTCCTCATGGCCGGGCTCCTCTTTGGGGAAAGGTCATTGTACTACGACGAACGTTGCTCGAACGCATCGGCGTGATCACGAAGCTGCGAGAGCCGTGCAGTCCACGGAGGCACGGGAAGCGCTTTTGCTGCCGGGGCTACCTACCCGGCGGGCGACCTATGAAACGCACAAGCGCTGCCCTCCGTCGCGCAGCGCGGGGCTACCCTGGCAGCCCGCTCCAGAGTCTAGCGGGCCTGGGCCGATAATGTCATGGCCCATCCACTTGCGCTACTTGCTGTTGAGCGTATGCTCGAATTGGAGCCTCAGAGAGCTGCCCCCTAGGGGTCTAAGTCTGAGCTGCGCGGCAGGCGTACGCAATTATATTCAATGGGCAGCCTTAGGGCCTTGCCGAGCACGATCTCGTCGTGCCCGCACACGCTTCGTATTTTAGAGAGATCAGTTGGAAGACCGTTGTAATTCCTGCCCTGCAATGTCCGGTCTCAAATCGGGAGGTTCGACATAGCAACTTATTCATGCACCACCATCGACGATCCGTTCGCCGGCAATCAATCGCCGGATCGTCACGCCTTCACGGTTGCATGGCAGCGACTTCTTCTTTGTGTGACCAGCTTGTGGTGAGTGAAGAGAGATCTAAGCCAAGGAGGGAAAGGAAATGAGGCGACCAATCGTACTATTTGCTGTTGCTTCTGGCCTTGCTGTCCTAGCAGCAGCGCAACTCCTGCCGAAGGCGGCACTGCAGGCCGCTGAGATGCAAATGAAGCCTCCGGTCAATGTTGAAGACATTAAGTGGGGTCCCGTTCCACCGACCATCCCACCCGGCGCGCAGCTCGCCGTCATAGCTGGTGACCCCAGCAAGGAGGGGCTGTTCACGATGCGGCTAAAGATGCCGGCCAACTACAAAGTCCCGGCCCATAACCATCCCACCGACGAGTTCGTGACGGTGATCTCCGGCGACTTCCGTGTCGGTCTCGGCGACAAGCTCGATGTGGACAAGGGGCAGTCCCTTAAGGCTGGAGCCTTTGCCGAAATGCCAGCAGGCATGAACCACTATGCCTGGACGACAGAAGACACCGTGGTACAGATCGCCGGGCCCGGGCCGTTCGCTATCACCTATGCCAATCCGGCCGATGACCCGAGCAAACAGGCCGCGAAATAGCGGATGGGTTGAGAGGCAATCATTATGAAGCTCGAAGGTGGCAAGCGCTTCGCCGTGAACTCGGCCTTGCGCCACTCGGCCCGCCGCGGGCGCTCGATCGCCAACGTCTTGCGCGTCTCACGTCCATAGTGATCCGATCGATGTCGACGCCGTCCGGCGTGCGCCTGATCCTCAGCACCGCGGACAGCACAAGGTCGTCATAGGGGCACCACCGGATTACGCGCGGCGACATCGCAATGCGCGAGGAAGGTCTCGAGTGCTTTGTCGCCATCGCAGATCAGCAGTGCCAGCTCGCGAGCTTGCCGGAGGTCGCCGGCGGCAGTCATCATGCGATGACCATACCCGTTCGCGAAGCACTCGCTCGCATGCGGCCCTTGTCGCAGGGTCCTCGTGATCACGGTTCTACCGTGACCGTCCGCTTAATACCCCAAAGCGGCGCTAAAGCGGACACTTGCTGACCGACGCTATGGACCAAAGGACTTGTATGGGGCGATTGGTGTCAAGCGCTTTCGTTATTGGCCATCTCCTTGTTCGGCCGGGCTGCGACATCTC